>JAIXUR010000372.1 GCA_027483425.1 Cyanobacteriota bacterium
CCTGGACATGCTGATGGTGTGCCACCACCTCAGCCCCAGCATTCCCGAAGACATTGCCTTTGCCGAGTCCCGGATTCGCCGCGAAACCATCGCCGCCGAAGACATTCTCCACGACCTGGGGGCCTTCAGTATGATCGCCTCCGACTCCCAGGCCATGGGTCGAGTGGGAGAAGTGGTGATTCGCACCTGGCAGACCGCCCACAAGATGAAGGTACAGCGCGGCCCCCTGGCGGAGGACAGCGATCGCAACGACAACCACCGCGCCAAGCGCTACGTCGCCAAGTACACCATCAACCCCGCCATTACCCACGGCATTGCCGACCATGTCGGCTCCATCGAAGCGGGTAAGCTGGCAGATATTTGTCTGTGGCGACCCGCCTTCTTTGGGGTCAAGCCCGAGATTGTGATCAAGGGCGGCCTGATCGCCTGGGCCCAGATGGGGGATGCCAACGCCAGCATTCCGACCCCCCAGCCGGTGCACATGCGACCCATGTTTGGCAGCTTTGGAGGGGCGATCGCCACCACCAGCCTTACCTTTATCTCGAAGGCGGCCCTAGAGGCCGGCATTCCGGCTCAGATTGGCCTCGCCAAAACAGCGGTAGCCGTGGCCAACTGCCGCAACCTCAGCAAAGCCGACATGAAGCTCAACGCCTACCAACCCCGCATGGAAGTGGATGCCGAAACCTACGAAGTGCGCGCCGATGGCGAACTGCTCACCTGCGCCCCCGCCGAGGTGCTGCCCATGGCCCAGCGGTATTTTCTCTTTTGATAAGAATGGTGGGCATGGGACATGCCTCTAAATAAAGTACCGGGTGTGTTGATCGTCGTAAGGTGCATAACGCTAAGGCGAGGCTCCGCCAACGCAAAGCAATGCACCAATAGGAAGGATGGCAATTGGTACCTTATTTTCTTGCGCGTCCCTTAGGTGTCGTACATTAACCCTTCGGGGGCTTCGGGGTTGTCTTCTAGGTATTGGTCAAAGCCAGTTTTCTTGGGCTTTTGGTGCTGGTGCGATACCTCGGCCTGCATCTCTTCGACCACATCCCAGGCGGCGGCGGCTTCGGTGGAGGTGGCCCCCTTCTCGGCGGTGACCTGGTGGGCGTAGTCGATCGCCTTTTGGAGCTCGTCTTTGAAATCTTTACTGTCAACGCTCATGGGGTTCTCCTTTAGAACATTTAGAACTAGACCATCTAGACCATCGGCTGTGGGCTAGGTAGACCTCATCAGTGCTCGAAAATGCCGGTGTACTGGAGGAGGTCGAGGGCCACAAAGGTGGGTAAACAGTTGAAACAATCCTGGGCTAGCTCCCAACGACCTTCCCGCTGGAGCATGGTGGTGAGGGTCTGGTGAAGGTTGTGCAGGTAGCGCACGTCGTTGGCGGCGTAGCGGAGCTGCTCTTCGGACAGGTGCATGGCGTTGCCCCAGTCAGAGCTTTGGGCGGTTTTGTCGAGCTCAATGCCTTCTAGCTCCTTCACCAGCTCTTTGAGCCCGTGGCGGGGGCTGTAGGTGCGGCCCAACTTGCTAGCAATTTTACTGCAAAATACGGGCGCTACGGTAATGCCCAGGTGGTGCCGCAGGGTGGCCAGGTCGAAGCGGGCAAAGTGAAACAGCTTGAGAATGTCTGGGGCTTCTAGCAGTTCCTTGAGCCGAGGGGCCTCGGTTTGCCCCAGCTCAATGCGCACCACCGCCACGTAGCCGTCGGCGTCGGCCAGTTGCACCAGACAGAGGCGATCGCGCAGGGGCAGCAGACCCATGGTCTCGGTGTCGCAGGCGATCGCACTGGCCTGCTGGTAGCGGGCCAGGAGCGCGGGGGTGAGGTCGCGATCGCAGATTTCAAAACCGTCGGACATAGGGCTCCTAATGTTTGGCGGGGGGGCCAGGCTGCCAGGGCAACCAATCGTGGTCTAAGGTCTGTTCAAGGGTAAACCAAGGCTGTTCAGGAATCGTTGCGTTATCTAGAGCACTGGCCTTGAGAAATAGTCTGCGCGCATTGTGATACTCGGCTAAAAAGTTGTCAACCAGGTATCGCTTCAGGCTGGGACTATCATCCAAAATAGTGCTGATCCTGATCCGGAAGTTAGCAATCTCGATGCTCCACCCACGAAAGCAGCGATCGCGCTCAGCTTCCCAGTAGCAGAGTTTGAAGAAGTGCTCACAAAGGAGTCTCAGATAACTCTTGATCGATCGCTTATCACTTCTGCCCAAGCTTTCAATTTCCTCAATTAGGTTCTCCCAGTCGAGGGCATCAAAATTCCGGGATTGCAAATGAGCAACCGTATCGTCTAACCAAATCTGGTAATCCTGGTCATACAACGACCGTGGCTCAACGTTAGCGTCTGTAGTCACTTGAGATCCCTCCCCCGATCACGTCCGTCGATTGGGCAATCCAGCCGAGGCCTTGGCCTACTCTAGGCCGCCCAGTGCCTTGGCGACCGTATTCACATCCTTATCGCCCCGGCCCGAGGAGTTGATCACCAGGCGGGGGGTGCCGGTCAGCTGAGGGCAGAGGGTTTCCAGGTAGGCGAAGGCGTGGGCCGTCTCCAGGGCGGGGATAATGCCCTCTAGGCGGGAGACTCGCTGGAAGGCGTCGAGGGCCTGCTGGTCGGTAACGCTGTAGTACTCGGCCCGGCCCGCATCTTTCAAAAAGCTGTGCTCGGGGCCAACGCCGGGGTAGTCGAGGCCCGCGCTAATGGAGTGGGCTTCGATCACCTGACCGTCGCTGTCTTGGAGCAGGTAGCTCATGGCTCCGTGGAGTACGCCCACCCTGCCTGCGGTCAGGGTGGCGGCGTGCTGGCCGGTCTCGACCCCGCTGCCCGCCGCCTCAATGCCGATCATGCGCACGGTGGGCTCATGGACAAACTCGTGGAACAGGCCCATGGCATTGGAGCCGCCGCCGACGCAGGCCATCAGAATATCTGGCAGACCGCCAAATTTTTCGAGGCACTGGGCGCGGGTCTCGACTCCAATCACAGCGTGGAAGTCGCGCACCATCATGGGGTAGGGGTGCGGCCCAGCGACGGAGCCAAGAATGTAGTGGGTGGTTTCCACATTGGTGACCCAGTCGCGAATGGCCTCGGAGGTGGCGTCTTTGAGGGTGCCGGTACCCGCCGTGACCCCGCGCACCTCAGCCCCCATCAGCCGCATACGAAACACGTTGAGTGACTGGCGCTCCATGTCTTGGACGCCCATGTAAATGATGCACTGCAGACCAAAGCGGGCACACACCGTGGCGGTGGCCACCCCGTGCTGCCCAGCCCCGGTCTCGGCGATGATGCGCTGCTTGCCCATGCGTTTGGCCAAGAGCACCTGCCCTAGGGCGTTGTTGATTTTGTGGGCACCGGTGTGGTTGAGGTCTTCGCGCTTGAGGTAAATGTCGGGGCCGTGGCCATCGGGGCGGCGGTAGTGGGCGGTGAGCCGCTCGGCAAAGTAGAGGGGGGTGGCCCGGCCCACATAATCCTTCAGCAGACCATTCAGCTCTGCCTTAAACCCAGGCTCGTCGCGGTACTGGTAAAACGCCTGCTCTAGCTCAAAGAGCGCGGGCATGAGGGTTTCGGGCACGTACTTGCCGCCAAACTGGCCAAAGCGGCCCAGGGCATCGGGGCGGGCAGCGGTTATGGTGGGGCGAGGAGAAAGGGGCGTCTGGGTCACGGGGTTGGCTAGGGTGAAGGGCTAGAATTGCCCCCATTATAAGGAATGCGCTGACCCAGCGCTAGCGGGTTAGGCGGTGCGCCGCTGGGAGGCCGGTGCCTGCCGCCGCTGGAGGGAGTGAATGTGGGAAAACAGCTCCCAACAATATTGCTCAGGTAGCCCGCAGGTGGCGGCCCCGCGCATGACCACGCTGGAGTACCACTCGTTGGGGGCAATTTCGGCGTGGGTTTTGTTGATCACGGAGTAGGTGCGAGTTTGGGCGTAGGCGCGCCCTTGGCAGGCTACCGTGACGGTCTCGTGGCAGTAGCCTTCTTCGCGCCGGTCGAGGGCGGGGCTGAGCCGCCAGGGCAGGTGGTAGAGGACGCC
>JAIXUR010000026.1 GCA_027483425.1 Cyanobacteriota bacterium
AGAGAGACGGAGAGGCTTATTTAAAGCCCACGGAAGCCTGCCACACGAAGGCCAGCAGCAGAAAAAATAGTGGAATAATGGGCAGTACATCCACCAGGGGGTCGAACAGGGAATAGGCTTCGGGCAGCTTAGCGAACAGCATTGCGACTTCCATTGAATAATTATCCTCTCGTGACACAGCCGGGACAGACAAGATCTAGAGGCCAGCAGAGCTGCACCCTGGAGTGCCCTGGCTGGAATCTGAGATTTGGTAAATTTTTCTCGCATCTTATCATGCCGGGGGGGCGTCTACTGGGTGCGCTGACGGGTTTGGTGCCAACCAGTGGGCAAACTCTACGGCGAAGCGATCGCCCAAAATCGCCTCCCGGATCCGCTGGGTAAACCGCACCAGCTCCGTAATGTTGTGGATCGAGATCAGGGTAAAGGCCAGCATCTCCTTAGCGTGGATCAGGTGGCAGAGGTAGGCGCGGCTAAAGGTCTGGCAGGTGTAGCAGGGACAGGTGGCATCGATGGGGGTATAGTCGCGGCGAAAGCGCTGGTTTTTTAGATTCCACCGCTCTCCCCCCACCAGGGCCGCCCCGTGGCGGGCCAGCCGGGTGGGAATGACGCAGTCAAACAGGTCTACCCCGGCGGCGATCGCCTGGGCCATTTCCCGATAGGTACCCACCCCCATCAGGTAGCGGGGTTTGTGATCGGGCAGGCAGGGGGCGGTGGCCTTGACGATGGCTTCGATCAGCTCGGGCGGCTCCCCTACACTCACGCCGCCGATCGCATACCCCGGCAAATCTAGGGTCGCCAACTGCATCGCCGCTGAACTGCGCAGATCGGGGTAGACGCCCCCCTGGACAATGCCAAACAGGGCCTGGTCGGGGCGCTGGTGGGCATCCACACAGCGCTGGAGCCAGCGCCAGGTGCGATCGGTGGAGGCTTTGATCACCTCCCGGCTGCACGGGTAGGGGGGACATTCATCGAAGGCCATAATCACATCGGCCCCCAGATCGTTTTGGATCTGAATTGAGGTTTCGGGGCGGATATTGATAATTCGGCCATCCTTAGGCGATTTGAAGGTGACGCCGTCTTCGGTAATGGTGCGCATCTGGCTCAGGCTAAACACCTGAAAGCCGCCCGAATCGGTCAGCATGGGGCCAGGCCAACCCATGAAGCGGTGGAGCCCGCCCGCCTCGGCCACAATGTCTTCGCCCGGCTGTAGGTGCAGGTGGTAGGTGTTAGACAGCACCATTTGCGCCCCGGTGGTGGCCAGCTGGGCGGGGGTCACGGTTTTGACGTTGGCCAGGGTGCCCACGGGCATAAACCGAGGGGTATGCACCGGGCCATGGGGCGTGGTAAAGGTGCCCGCCCGCGCCTGGGTGCAGCTACAGCGAGCCTCGCAGTGAAACGAAAATGCCTGGGTCAAAATTGAGCGCTCCGAGGAGCGGGGGAATGGAAAAGCGGCATTTATCGTAGCATTTGGCGGGCCTGGTAAAGGCTCGTTAGCGTCGGCAGATGCCCAACGGCTTTGCTACCCTAAACACATATGTCCCCCAGGCTGTACATGGTCGCGGCTTTAGCAAAACAATCCAATCCGATGGTGACTCGCTTTAAGGCCCTGTCTGACCCCCTGCGGCTGGAGGTCATTGAGCTCCTGCGATCGCAGGAGCTGTGCGTGTGCGATTTGTGCGATCGCATGGGCATTGCCCAGTCAAAACTCTCCTTTCACCTCAAAACCCTGCGCGAGGCGGGGCTAATCGCGGCCCGCCAGGATGGTCGCTGGATCTATTACCGCCTCAACCCCGCCGAGTTTGGCGAACTGGAAGCCTATCTGAGCGAACTGCACCACCTCAGCCCCCAGCGCCCTGCCTGTCCCTGCCCGCCGGATCGGGAGTAAGCGTATTCCATCGCATGGAACATCCCGACCAAGGACGCTGAACTCAGCCCAGCGGGCCTGTCCCCTCAAAATCCTGGAGGAGTCATTAGCTGGAACAGGCTAACCTAGACGGCTGCGAACGCGCATCAAACATGCCAACCGTTGCCAGCGTGAGATGCTGCTGGCAACGGTTTACCTCGACAAGCGGGCCCATTGACCTAGGACGCGACCCCGGCAATCCGCAGCAGGTCAGCCATCTTAAAGTCGGCACCGGTACCCAGAGTGGGTTTCCAGCCCGGTTCCTGGGAGAGGAACGACAGTTCGTCTGCTGCCATCAGACCAACAAAAACCTCCGACACAATGCGACCGCCTACGGGGCCAAGCGATTGCCCATCGGCGCGTTTGTCAGCCTCCCGCAGCACATAGAACCATAGGGGAGTGCTGCGCTCTAGCCCGGCACCAACCGCCGCCACGTCTGCTAAGTCAGCGGCAGACAGGGGAGCAATCCCCATCTTGCGAGCGACGGCTTGGCCCGAGGGTAACCGGAAGGTCAGGTGACGCAGCAGATTGCGCTGGGCCAGCGAGGCCGGGTTAGAGGCCATGTTGGGTGGAATAAACGGCAGCTGAAACAGTGGCCGAGAGATGGTGGTGTCAATGCGCTGGCTGAGCTGGGGGGTAACCGCCGCATCCAGGTTAAAGAAGTTGCGCCAGTCCATGACTCGCTCCGGCGGTAATGGTTTGCCGCTCGACAGGTCGTTGCCCGTGGCACCAGGAGCCACAAAAATCGCTGCCGCGAAGTCTTTGTTAATGCGGTAGCCGCCGCGCACCTGGCTGTGGCCAAAGCGGTAGGCCGCCACCGAAAACTCTACGGGAATGTAGGGCTCTCGTCGCCAGCGGTAGCTGTAAAATCGTCGTCCTCGGCGCAATACCGTTTCTGCCATCTCTTTGCCAACCAGCAGCGGCAGAAACTCGTGCAGCACAATCCACTGGTAGTGCCAGCGCACCAACTTTTGGGCTTCGTCAAAAAGCTGGCCGGGGTTAACGCCCTGGGCCTTGAGCTGGTCGATCACCGCATTGTGAAACTTGACAAAGGCCAGGTGCAGCTGCGACACGATCAGGTTTTCGTCGTTGCGGGGGTCACCCAGAAGAGCGGTGCCCTGGCTGTTGCGGGCCAGATCGTGGGGCCGGTCGGCATCGATCAGCAGCTTGCCGCGATTTTCGGGGGTGCTGTCGTAGAGGAAGGGGCTGGCCGCTGGCCCCGCACCGTAGACATTGTCTAGCTCAAAGGCTGGGGTGCGGAAGTTTTCAATCGATTCGGGGTCTGCCTGGCGCTCCAGGCTGGAGGTGGGGTCAAAGGTGAGGTCATGGTCGATGAACTGGCCTAAAAAGGTAAACCCAGCGGGAATAGCCGGGTTGTTGGGGTTGTTGTCGGGGCCAGGATCCATGATGCCGGTGGCTTTGCCCAGTTCCATCAGGGCATTGCGAACGGCGGGAGTGTCTGGGGCAAAGGGGCGCAGCCAGGGAAATAGTCTGCCGAAGCGGCCTCGGGCCGGAATGCGAACACGGGGTGGCACCCCGTCTCTGAGATAGAGTTGACCATGCCGTGTCATAGCAGTACCTCTTGACGTAAAAACTCAGTGGATGGCCCTATCCTGGCAACAGCACTGGGGCGATCGCATGACCCGTGCGGGTACTTTTTGAGCCTTGGTCAGCGCCGTCAGAGAGTTATCGAAACAGGGGATCGCCTGGCCACAGAACGCTTATTTTTGTAAGGAATTTAACCAGCTGGACGTGAAGTTAGAACGCTGAGTCCTCTAACCCTCAACCACACTGACGCGATGGCTATAAAAACTACGATCCGAGTGGGTGCGTACATTATTCGCCAAAATCCCCAGGGCTTGTATCAACTGCTGCTGTTCAAGCATCCCGATTGCCCAGAAGCGCCGCTTCAAGTGCCAGGGGGCGGCGTTGAACCAGGCGAGACTCTGGAAGCGGCGCTGTATCGAGAGGTGTTTGAAGAATGTGGGTTGGGCCATCTCACCCTGATCCGTGAGTTGGGTGTAGCCGGTATTTGTTGGCTACTGCCCTGTAAACTCGTTTCCCACCGCCACTTTTTTCTGTTGCA
>JAIXUR010000149.1 GCA_027483425.1 Cyanobacteriota bacterium
CCGAGACCGCCACCAGGCTGCAAAAAGCCACCACATTGGTCAAAATCAGTGGCTGGGTGGCCCCCATCACCCGCCAAATATTAGTGATAAAGGCCCACAGCAACAGGTTGTCAAAGATGGGAATAATCACCTGCCAGCGGTGCAGGGCCTCCATCGACAACCCCTGACGCAGAATGGCCACCAGCCCCAGGGCAAACAAATTAGCGCAAAGGCTAATGATCATCACCGTGGGAGGAATGTGGTCTTTGCCCAGCAGCGCTTGGGGAAACAGAAACACCGTTACGTCGAGGACAAAGGAAATCAGCAGCACCCCGGCCCGGACGTAGGAGAGCTGCAATTCGTTGCGGTGGGCCTCCTGGGAGACCACCTGATCCAGGGCCGCTTGAAGGCTCAGGCGACGGGATGAGTTATTGAGGGCGGTGAGGCGAGAAGGCGTTTGAGAGGTCATCTCCGTAAAACAGTGTAGGCGTCACTGAGGTGATGTCCCTGATGGCCTCAAAGAACAGAGCGCTATCCGTAAGGAATGTATGAGTCAATTTTGGTTCCTTAGCGATCGCCGCTGCCCAGAGGGTTAATCCATTAAAACATGTCGGCTAAAACCCGTTCCCCGCCGCCACTCGCCCAGGCCGGCTCAAACGGCCTCAGCCACCACGAGCTGCCCCACCATGCCCGCTTCGGCATGGCCCGCAATGGAGCAGTGCAGCTCGTAGGTGCCGGGGCGCTCGGGCACAAAAACCCATTCAGCGATCGCCCCTGGCTTGAGTTCTAGCTCGTGGATCGCCCCCTTCACCTCCACCCCACCGGCCTGTACTTTTTGGGTCCAGAGACCATCGGCAAAGTCTTTGGCGGTGAAGTAGTGCTTTTCGGGGCTGGGGTTGTCGAGCACCAGGCGGTAGCGCTGGCCCGCCGTAAACTGAAGCTGGTCGGGCTCAAAGCGCAGATTGCCCGTCGCGGTACCCAGGTGAAGGGTGACGGTTTCGACCGCAGCCGGTGGGGCGATCGCCCCAGACTGACCAGCGGCCAATGCCCAGCCCCCGTCCACCAGGAGCCCAGCTAGCATCCCCAGCAGCAGCACCAGGAACATCCCCAGGAGCGATCGCAGAGGCTGTAAGCGGCTCTGGTGCCGGCCCATAATCGGCTGACCCATAACTTATAATCCCTATTTCTATAAGTACCCCAGGGGCAGATCGTCGGGGTAGACCTTCTTTAAAGATTCTACCGCGCGCTGGGTCATGGGGCCCATCACGCCGTCAACGGCACCGCTGTAGACCCCCATCCGCTTCAAATACACCTGGAGGGCCTTAGTCCGGTTCTGTAAATCCTGCCAGAGGGTATCGACCCAGGTTTGACCGATCCTGCGGCGCAGCTTAGTTTGCTGCTGCTTGAGGGCCTCTTCAGACAGCAGGTGCTCCCCCGCCCAGCAGTCGGCTTCATCGATCCAAAAGCTGAGCAGGGGATCGTCTATGGCCTGGGTCAGAATGGTGGTCATGCGGTCTTCATCGGCTGCGGTGAGGTGGGTCTGAAGGGCCAGGGTCAGATAGCTGACTAGGGTGGGGCGGTGTTGGTCTAGCGACTGTACTAGCGCCTCTAGGGGGGCGGTTCCCCCAGTCTTGACGGGATGATCTAGAGAATCGGCTAGGGGATTGCCGGGGGGGGCCGCTACGCCGCAGCAGCGATCGTCCAAGGGCATGGTCGCATAGTTTGGGTTCATGACTCCTCGCGTGTTTTCATCGGAAAACAAAGATAAATAACGTAGATCGGTTTAGGTTTTTGGGGGAGCGATGGCCGGGGCACCAATGCGATCGCAGGCGTCAAAACCCTAGCGGCTTGCCCCCAAGGGCTCAAGGCCACTCACACCCCGGTACAGCATAGGCTAACCGGGTGCCCAGCCGGGGGAACCCCACGACTAACCACCTGGAGCGTCGGTCAATCCCCCAAAACCTGGCCACTGAACAGGGTGCTGCCTGGGCAAGGTTAACCTGGTGATTGCCGCGCTAGTGTATTAGTGCTCTGACCCCCAAGGTTGTGACAGGGGTGCGTTCGTTTTTTTTAATAAGTTTCGTTTTGATCCGGTTGGGGGTGAGTTTCCGCAATTTCCTTTGTCACAGTGGAGCAGCTTATATCACTTACTCAGTGAGTGACGCCGCACCTGAGGCCAAAGGGATTATGAGCCAACCTGACGATGCCAGTGGTTTAAACCCGTTTCACCCACCCGCCGATGCTCCTGCCCAAGACGGGCTCGATCAAGCCCTGAGTGACATTCTCGGCAAAGACAACCCCCGCGCTGTTCCGATTCTGAATGCGATTCAGAGAACCCTTCACCAGTACCACCTAGAAGAGCACTACGAAGCCTACGAAATTCTCCACGAGGCCTACCTGCGGGGCAAGAAAAAGCTCCAG
This sequence comes from Cyanobacteriota bacterium, assembly GCA_027483425.1. Classification (GTDB taxonomy): domain Bacteria; phylum Cyanobacteriota; class Cyanobacteriia; order Phormidesmidales; family Phormidesmidaceae; genus Nodosilinea. The sequence goes on from JAIXUR010000149.1 coordinate 2,401, forward strand.
ACCGGAGAGATCATTCGCAGCCCCTACGCCTGGCTCAGGGCCACAGCCTTTAACGTCATCTATGAGCGCCAGCGCAAACACCGTGCCAGCGCCACCGATCCCCAGGTGATGGAGGCGGTTCTGCCCGACCCCCGCCTTCATCCCATGCAGCAGCAAATGCTGAGTGAAGAGCTGGACCTGCTCTACCGGGCGCTGCATCTGCTGCACCAAGAAGATCCCGAGGGCACCTGTCTGCTCTATCTACGCAACGTACGCGGCCTGTCCTGGAGTCAGATTAGCTCTCGGCTAGTGGCCCAGGGGCAGCCAGTTCCCTCCGAAGTCACCCTGCGCCAGCGGGCTTCGCGGGCGAAGCGCCGCCTGCGAGCGATCGCGATCGCCCCGCCCAGG
>JAIXUR010000362.1 GCA_027483425.1 Cyanobacteriota bacterium
GTCAGGGTACCCGTGGAGGGCAGGCCAAAAAACCGTTCCCCCACCGCCAAAGAGCCTTCGAGCACCTGGCTCAGCCGCTGGGCAATGGCGGCTGGATCGGTCATTGTCTCTAGCTCGTCTGGGGGCAGGGTGAGGCCGTAAAACCGTTGGTAGAACTGCTCCATGCGGGTCAGCAGGTGCTGCCCTAGGGCCAGCAGGCGGGGGTAATAGTCCGTCGCCGTCATCGCGGCCGGGTCGGTGAACGACTGCACCGGCAGGCCACAGTCGGCCTCGAGCTGGGCCATGAGCCGGTTGAGGGCTGCCCAGTTGGGACGGGGATACATATACCGCAGGCCTACTGGCAGCAGCAGGACCTCCTCCGATCGCTCCGCCTTCTGTAAATCTTCCACGGCCCAAAAGGCTAGCTGAGCGGTGCCCGGCTCCAGGTCACTGATCACTTCGCTGTGACCATTGGTGGCCCCCTCGGGGGCAATGGTCACCGGCAGCGGAGCAGTCAAGATCTGCTCGCGCACCGTCTTGAGCGCCTTTAGGTCGAGCCGTCGGCCCCGATGCACTGGAATGCCCCCGATCGCCGCAAACAACCAGCTCAACCACTGTCCGGCCCACAGGGGCATACCCCGGTCGTACATAAAAAAGCTGTGCAGGGGGCGCTTAAGGCTAAAGCCCCGCTGGCGGGCCGCCCTTGGCACCAGCCGCGAAAACAGGTAGGACAGGCACATTGGGTCATCGACCTGGCTGTGGCGAAAGGCCATAATCAGCCGAATTTTGCCGGTTTGAAACTGGCGAAAACACTCGGCCAGCACCTCGGGGTTGTCGCAGGTCACTGGCCAAATGCCCGCCGGTAGCCAGGGACGCAACCGCAGACGCAGCATCAGCGGCAGCAAAATATAGCTGCCCTGCACCACCCAAGGCTTGTAGCGGGGTGGAATAAAGCCCAGGGGCGGCTGGGCACGATTTAGCTTAGTCAACGGCAGGCTCCGGGGCAGTGGACGGGGTTTTCCCTAGCCAACTTTAGAGGAGATTTGGAGCTTGCGATCGCCTTCACCCGACAATTTCCTTTGGCCTACAGGCTATGACCGGGAAAAGGGTTAGAGGTGAAGGGTATGAGGTATGCGGGTAACGGTATGAGGTGAAGGTGAAGGTGAAGGATGAAGGGTATGAGGTGTGCGGTTAACGGTATGGGGCCACCCGCAGACCGCAGACCGTTAACCGCGCCCCGCGCCCAAAAATAAAAGTGTCTGACCCCTGAAAGCCCCCGGGATCAGACACATTAGTAACCGAAAAACACGTCTCAAGCAGACCAGCCCTAAGGTTCAAATGCCCCCAAGTGAGCCGCCAGGGCTAAGCCTGCATGCGTTCTTCAGAATTAATCCCATTCTCGTTGGTCTGGCGGCTAGCGGCCTCGAGGGAATTACGGAACCCGATCGGTTGGTGGCGAAAGATGACTGTGTAAGTTCAGTGATATTACCCAGGCCCGGCCTGGTCAAGACCGGTAGCCCTGGTTGGCGAAGTAGGGGAGGGGGGTCTGAGCATCGGGCCAATGGTAGGCGACGTAGCGCAGTACCCAGGGGGCAGACACCAGCAGGCAAACCAGCCCCAGCCACCAGTTGGCGCGAAATTCTGCCAGGGTGGTGAGGGTGTTGGCGGTGGGCTGGGCGGTGAGGAAGTCTATGCCTGAGGCGATCGCATTGTTGAGAGCATGGGCCACCATGGGCACCAGGAGCGATCGCGTACTTAGGTACAGCAGCGCCATCACCACCCCAAACACAAACAGCCCTATTAGATTAGAGTGCAGCATCCCAAACAGGATCGATGTCATCACAATGGCCGGGCGAATGCCCCACTTCACCCCCCAGCGGTGCAGCAGCACTCCGCGAAAGATAAACTCCTCGGTAATTGGGGCTACCACCACCACCGAAAACAGCACCAGCCCGTTGTAAAGACCGGGGGTGGCGACCTGGTCGGGAGACAACAGCAGCGACTGGTGCAGCGTCGCCTCGACCCACCCTGGGGCCACCAGCGATAGCCCCAGGTAGGACACCTGAAACGCGCCCTGGGAAAACAAAAATACCCCCACCACCAGCCACAGCAGCTGCACCCAGGCCAGCTGCCGGGGCCAGGGGCCAAATAGGGCGGCCAGGCGAATGGGCGATCGCCGCGCCGCCGCCACAATCGATAGGCACAGCCCCGAAAAAACAAGGCTGTAGAGAATCGGTGCCAAAATTGGGTCGCCACCCTGAAAGGGCATGAGTTCTAGGGCACCCAAGATGCTAAACACCAGGGCCATGGTGAGGGAAATCGCCAAAAAGATCAGCAGCACCAGACGGGCCTTGAGAGCCAGAAACGGATTTTCAGATGTTGCCATACCCCATCCCTCGCCCCAGACCGCTGGAGTAAACTACCGAAGCTAGGCCCTAGCCTCTCCGAATTCAACCATGAAATTCAATCATCAATTGTCTGGGGGGCGCTATAACTGAGGCACATTGAGAATCTCTACCAGGGTCAGTGAGGATCGAGCCAAGCTGCCGGCCACCGTTGGCCGCAGCCCATGGGTTTCGACTCCAGGGTGCTTCTACGGCGACTGTTCTGAGCCTCCCAGGTCAGCGCCTATCGTGACGGGGGCGGTCATTTTTGCTCTAGGGCTCCATGACTAACGCTTCGCCAGACTTAGGCGTCATTCTAGTGGCACCCGTGGCCGACAGTAGCCTGGGGCCGCTGGGGCCATTATTAGCGGCCCTACAGGCAAAAGGCCACAACCTGCGCCAGGTCAGCAGCGAGGAGGAAACCATCGCGGCGGCCGAGGCTGACCCTCCCGATCTAATTTTGCTAGCGGTCGACCAGTTCGACACCGCCGCCATGCGGGTGTGCCATCGGCTCAAAAAACGGCCCCAGACCCGTCACATTGCCCTGGTGGTGGTGGGCCAAGACCAGGCGCTGGCGCGGCGACTGCGGGCCTTTGAGTTTGGCGTGGTCGACTACATTGACCGCAGCCTGTGGGTAGAAGAAGCCGCCGCTCGGATCAACGCCCAGGTGGCCACCCATCGGCTACAGGGACGGCTGCGGCGGCAGGCCCAACGGGCCGTGTCGGCGGGTAGTGCCACCAACCTATTGAGCAACCTACAAAACGCCCTGCGGCGGCAGGCCCAGCTGTTGCAGACCCAGAACCAACAGCTACAGCAGGAGATGCAGGAGCGGGAGCAGGCCCAGCAGGCACTCCGCCTGGAGCAGCAAAAGTCAGAACAGCTGCTGCTGAACATCTTGCCCCGGGCCGTAGTCGGCAAACTCAAGCAGTTGGAGGGGTCCTTGGCCGAGCGCTTTGACGATGTCACTATCCTGTTTGCCGACATTGTCAACTTCACGCCCCTGGCCGCCCAGATTAGTCCCCTGGAGCTGGTGAACTGGCTCAACCAAATTTTTTCGGCCTTTGACCGCCTGGCCGAGCGCTATCAGCTCGAAAAGATCAAAACCATTGGTGACGCCTACATGGTGGTGGGTGGTCTGCCCCTGCCCCGTGCCGACCATCCCGAGGCGGTGATGGAGATGGCCCTGGCGATGCAAGACGAGGCCACCCGCATTGCCCGCAGTGATGGCCAGGTGTTTCAGCTGCGCATTGGCATTAACACTGGGCCCGTGGTGGCCGGGGTGATTGGCATTAAAAAATTTAGCTACGACCTCTGGGGCGACGCGGTCAATATTGCCAGCCGCATGGAATCCCAAGGGGCACCGGGCAAAATTCAGATTACCGAGGCCACCTACCAGCGGCTTAGGCACCGCTATGCCTTTGAGGAGGTGGACCAGGTTATGGTCAAGGGCCACGGCTATCTGACCTCTTACCAATACGTCGGCCCTGGACAAAAAGCTTGATAGACTGAAAAAGCTAAAATTCCGGCGGCTGGGTTAGGTATGCTTGGGTACTGCCCCTGGCGCAACGGGGCTTGGCCCGGCCCACGGTTCCCGGCCCATGTTCAAAGCAAGACCCATCAGGGCTGACCCACGGTTAACGTATATCTCCTATGGCGACATTTTTGCTGGAAGTTGGCACTGAAGAACTGCCCGCCAGTTTTGTAAGCGATGCCCTCCACCAGTGGCAAACCCGGATTCCCGCTGAGCTGACCGACCTGGCCCTGGCCCCTGAGGCGGTGCGCTTCTACGGTACCCCCCGCCGCCTGGTCGTCATGATTGACGGGCTGCCCCGTTGCCAGCCCGATCGCCAGGAAGAGGTCAAAGGGCCCCCGGCCCAGGCGGCCTTCAAAGCCGGTCAACCGACCCAGGCCGCCCTGGGGTTTGCCAAGTCTAGGGGCGTAGACGTGGCGGCCCTGGAGGTGCGCGATACCGATAAGGGGGCCTTTGTCTTCGTCAACCAGGAGATTCCGGGGCGGGCCGCCACCGATCTGCTGACCGAGCTGATTCCCCAGTGGATTTTTGGTCTAGAGGGCAAACGATTTATGCGCTGGGGCGATGGGGATCTGCGCTTTCCGCGCCCGATTCGCTGGTTGGTGGCGCTGCTCGATGGTGACGTGTTGCCCCTGAGCTTAGAAAATGGCTCCCTGGTGTGCCAGAGCGATCGCATCTCCCAGGGGCACCGGGTACTGCACCCCGCCCCGGTAGTCCTGCACCGCGCCCAAGACTACGTCGAGGCGCTGCGCAGTGCCTACGTCGAAATTGACCCCACCGCCCGTCGCCTTCTTATTCACCGGCAGGTGGAAGCCGCGGCCCAGCCCCTGGGGGGGGTGCCGATGATTTCCCCGGCTTTACTGGATGAAGTCACCAACCTGGTGGAGTGGCCCACCGCCGTGGTGGGTAAGTTTGATCCTGAGTTTCTCAACCTGCCGCCCGAGGTCGCCATCATTGAGATGGAAAGCCACCAGCGCTACTTTCCGATCAAACAGAGGGCCGATGGCCCGGCCCTGATGCCCTACTTTGTGACTATCTCCAACGGCGACCCGAGCAAAGAGGCCATTATTGCCGAGGGCAACGCTCGGGTGATTCGGGCCCGCCTCTCCGACGGCAAATTTTTCTTTGATGCCGATCGCGCCCAGCCCCTGGATGCCTTTGTGGCCAAACTGGAAACCGTCACCTTTGAAGAGCGCCTGGGGTCTATGGCCGCCAAGGTCAAGCGCCTGGGGGCCGTGGCGGATCATCTCTGCGATCAGCTCAACCTGGGGGCGCAACCCCGTCAGCACATTCGCCGAGCCGCTTACCTGTGCAAGGCCGATCTAGTCACCCAAATGGTGGGCGAGTTCCCCGAGCTCCAGGGGGTGATGGGGCAAAAGTACGCCCTGCACAGCGGCGAGCCCGAGGCCGTCGCCACCGCCATTGGCGAACATTATCTGCCTCGGGGGGCCCAGGATACGCTACCCCAAACCCTGGTCGGTCAGGTGGTTGGCATTGCCGATCGCCTCGATACCCTGGTGGGCATTTTTAGCACCGGCCAGTTGCCCACGGGCTCCTCGGATCCCTTTGCCCTACGGCGGGCGGCCAATGCGGTGCTGAATGTGATCTGGGCCGCTGGGCTGCCCCTCGACCTGGCTCGGTTGCTGGATACCGTAGTACAAGACTTTGCCCAGGATCCGGCTTTGGCGGTGACCGATCCCGCCGCCCTCGGTACCCAGCTCCACGATTTCTTTTTGCAGCGGGTACAGACGCTTTTGCAGGATGAGCTGGCCATTGACTATGACCTCGTGAGTGCCGTGCTGGGTCGTCGGGCTCTATCTGACCCTCTGGATGTCAAGGATCGCGCCCTGTTTTTACAGGCGATGCGCCAGAGCGGCCGGATGGATAAGGTGTACGAAACCGTGAATCGGGCCACCCGCCTGGCGGCCCAGGGCACCCTGGGAAC
>JAIXUR010000313.1 GCA_027483425.1 Cyanobacteriota bacterium
GACGCTTTATCGGCAGAATGACCTTTCGGAGGCGCTGCCACTGGGGGTGCTGGAGTCGCTGGCACTGCCACATGAGAGCTATAAATTGGCTTTAACACCTGATTTGGCGGCGCAGGTTTATGGCGATCGCGTCACAGAAGAGATGCTGACTGAAGGGGGCTATCGCCACAGCGAAGAAGACGCTAACTGGTGGATTCCTTCTGGGCGAGTCTTCCATCATCCAGAACCGGATGCGAGTGCTGCCCAGGAATTGGCGTTTGCCCAGGCACATTTCTTCTTGCCCCATCGGTTTGAAGATCCATTCAACAACATTACGACTATGGAGTATGACCGCTATGACTACCCCTGTTAAGGTGAACGTTTGTTCTCCTTTTGCTTGAGGAGTCGAGCAGTGGCAACATGGGGATGCTTCGGATCAAACGGCTCCTTTTTAGCGGGTTTTTTCGGGCCTCTGGGAGAGGAGGAAAAGCGTTTGAGGTCGACCTGAGCGGCCCAGGCTTTCAGGGACTCGGCAAAAGCGGCGACCGACATCTGAGCAAAGGGATGCCAAAGCGGGGGCGGCAGGGCAATCATCATGCCCCGAAAGGTGCCTTGGACTTCCTCAACGATATAGAAGTCGGATAAGCCCGACTCAATTTTGCCGACACCATGGACGGCCTTAAGCGCGGCTTTGACCGTAGACAAGATATTAAAGGCCACAACTGCGATACAGAAAACAAATAAGGCGGCTCTGGGATAGCCCAGGGTATTGAGTTCGCAGGAAAAGACATCGGTAATCACCTGAAACATCCCTTCAACCGTCCACCGAGAGCGGTACAACTCAGCGACGGTGGGGGCATCGGCTACCTCTACCGGTAAGTTGGTGAAGATCGTTACCTCGAGATCGCCATGACGGGTCGGTTGCTTGAGGCGCACCACGATGCGCCGCATTGGTAGAGCATGCCCCTGCTGAGTCGCCAGGCGCACCGGGTGTTCCCAGACGCTGCCCGTCGGGGAGACTCCGACCTCCTGGAGGGGCTCTAGTTCTTGCCAGGGCAAGTTCTGATGGGCGCGAATGACAAAATACCCCTGGCGTTGAGCAATCCCTGAGAGAAAGTCGGCGGTACAAAAATTGCGGTCTGCAATCCACACCTGGTTTGCCTGCACCGTCGCCAAGACCTGGGGCAAGAGCGAGCGTTCCTGAGCATGGGCGTCTTCGCAGGGAAAAACATCGCTGACCAGGTGATGCTGGGGATCTAACACAGCAATTGATTTCCCGGGCAAGGCCCCAGACCGCGTCGGTCGCAAGACCGTGATGCGATGCTCCGTGGCCCCTAACAGATTGCCATCGGCAATCCGAACCGCATAGCCTGGCAAGGGAGCAGCGGTCGAGGCTCCCAAGGCCTCGACCAAGGGTCTCAGTTCAGCGTCGCTGTAACGCACTAAGGCCTGACTGATGGCCGGTTCTAGGCCATTGAGCTTGCTATAGAGAGCTGGCCTAGAGACCCCGATGAGCTTCTCCAGGGCTTTATAGGCCGCACTCACCGAAGGATGAATACCACTGACCACCAGGCTCATCAACCCCACGACGCTGGAAAATAATAACTCTCGGGTGTACTGCCGCTCGGCGGTCTGCTCAAATAACGCATCTAACTTGTCGGGGGCAAAGATTCGTTCCATCAGCGCTCGCATCATGACGCTTGGCGGGCTGGCTTCGACAAATTGCTCGAATAGGGCGTTAATCATGGGACGCTAACTCATCGACTCTCAGAGGTCAGGGGTAACGTCTTTAGCCTATCCAATCGACCACGCTAGTACGAATGCTCACCTTAACAGGGGTAGCTCAGGGGGTTGAGTTTGCCGCCACACCGCCGCCTAAAAACCGCTGGATTAGCAGCGTGTTGAGTTGGGTCATTCCGCCGCTGATTTTTGTCGGTATCTGGCAGTTTTTTATTCGTCGCGGCGGCGGCGGCGGTGGCCCCCAGGGTATGCTCTCCATTGGCAAGAGCAAGGCCAAGGTTTATGTTGAAGGCGAAGCGGCCAAGACCACCTTTGCCGATGTGGCTGGGGTGGAAGAAGCTAAGGCGGAGCTGGTGGAGATTGTCGATTTCCTCAAAACCCCAGGCCGCTACACCCAGATTGGGGCGCGTATTCCCAAGGGGGTGCTGCTGGTGGGGCCACCCGGCACGGGCAAAACTCTGCTAGCTAAGGCCGTGGCTGGGGAGGCCGGGGTGCCTTTCTTCAGCATTTCGGGCTCTGAGTTTGTGGAAATGTTTGTGGGGGTAGGGTCTTCGCGGGTGCGAGATTTGTTTGAGCAGGCCAAAAAGCAGGCTCCTTGTATTGTGTTTATCGATGAGCTAGACGCGATCGGCAAGTCGCGCAGCAGCAACGGCTTCTACGGCGGCAACGACGAGCGGGAGCAAACCCTCAACCAGCTGCTGGCGGAGATGGATGGCTTTGCCGTCGACGCGGCCACGGTGATCGTGCTGGCCGCCACCAACCGGCCCGAAATTCTTGACCCGGCCCTGCTGCGGCCCGGTCGGTTTGACCGCCAGGTACTGGTCGATCGCCCTGCCCTGTCGGGTCGAGAAGCGATTCTCAAGATCCACGCCCAGAAGGTGAAGCTGGGGGAGGATGTGGATTTGCACGCGATCGCCACCCGCACCCCTGGCTTTGCCGGGGCCGATCTGGCCAACCTGGTCAACGAAGCCGCCCTCCTCGCCGCCCGCAACGATCGCCAGGCCGTCGCCCAGGCCGACTTTGCTGAAGCCATCGAGCGGGTAGTGGCAGGTTTAGAGAAGAAAAGCCGCGTCCTCAACGACAAAGAGAAGAAAATCGTCGCCTACCACGAAGTCGGCCATGCCCTGGTCGGATCGCTGATGCCAGGCAGCGATCGGGTCGAGAAAATCTCCATCGTGTCGCGGGGCATGGCCGCCCTAGGCTACACCCTGCAACTGCCCACCGAAGACCGATTTTTGATGGATGAAGCTGAGCTGCGGGGGCAGATTGCCACTCTCCTAGGGGGCCGGGCCGCCGAGGAAATTGTCTTTAACAGCATTACCACTGGGGCATCGAATGATTTACAGCGGGCCACGGACTTGGCTGAGCAAATGGTAACCACCTTTGGCATGAGCAAGGTTTTGGGGCCGCTGGCCTACCAGCAGGGGGCTCGACCGATGTTTCTCAAC
>JAIXUR010000007.1 GCA_027483425.1 Cyanobacteriota bacterium
ACCACTACGACTGCACCTACAACTGCACCAACTACAACTATGATGGCTACTACTGCTGCAGCTGGTCCTGCTGCCACAACTAATCCCCCTCCTCCTCCCCCAACACCTCCAAGATCGCCTTCGGCTGCAACTTCGTCTTAAACCACACGATCTTGGCCGGTACCGTCGCCACATCTACCCCCGCCTTCTCCAGGTTCAGCCGCTCCGACACCGCCAAAATCAAATTATCGCGCCCCGACTTACGCACCTGGGCAAACTTTTTGCGCAGATACTCAGGCCGCCAATAGCCCACAATCTCCAGCAGATACTCGCGCCCGTCCGGGTGCACCAGCCGAAAATCAGGAATCATCACACTGCCCGGAATCGGCACCAGATCCACCTCCCGCTCTAGCCGCCAGAGAGTTTTTGTGGGCCAGCGTCCCACAAACGACTCCTCGATCATGCTGTCGTAGGGCTTGCCCGGCGGGTAGTGGGTCACCAGCCCGCAGCCGCTGTTGAGGGTAAACTGGCGCGGCTTCACCTGCTGGGTGTAGCTGTCCTTGGTTTGCAGCGTCGCCGTCAGCCGCCACTTGCTGACATGCAAAATCGCCGGAATCAACTTGGCAATATCTACCCCGTAGCGGGTGCTGGCCTTAAACAGACTGGCCGGGCCGTCGATGGTAATGGTAAACCCCTGGTCGGCGTCGCCCTCAATGTAGGTCATCAGGCGAAACAGCTTCAGGTAGCGAAACATCAGCTTGTACTCGCCGGGGTCGTTGCGATACAGGTGCATGACCAGATCACTGGCCTTGTAAAACACCCCCTGGGTTTGCGACAGGTTGTAGCGGTGGATCAGGGCCTCGGGGCTGGGGGCGTCAAAGGCCGTCAGCCGGTGATTGTCGGGGCGATCGGCGTAGAGCCCCTGGCGCAGATCGGCTACCGTCACCTCGCGCTCCAGCTCCTGGGAGAGCTGCTGCCCCAGGGCCACCAGGTGCGCCTCGGCCTGGGCGGTAGACGGAATACTCTGGGCCGCTAGGGCAAACACCCGCCGCCGCAGCTCAATGGGCTCCAGCGGGCTGACCACCTCAAAGGTGGAAAAACTGTTGCGCAGAATGTGGGCCAGGCCCCGCTTGATGCGGTAGTTGGTGTCCTCCCCTTCCAGCTCCTGGAGTAGGCGATCGAGGTCGCCCTGGCACTGCCCCACCTGCTGCTCAAAGAGGCCAATCAGATCAGCGGCGATCGCCCGATTCGCCCCATCCAGCGCCAGCCGCTTCGGCTGAATGGCTTCCCCCTGGTACCGGTAGATTAAAAGATCGCTGGGTAACGTAGCGCTCACCTCCTGGGGGGCTATGGGGTGCACTATGGAGCACAACAGGGCCGCCGTGACCGCAGAACACCGGTACAGTATGGCCAAAAACCCGGTTTCTTCGTCGCTGCGCTACCGATATGACTGGCATTCTGGCCAAGAAACCGGGTTTCTGTACCGACGCTCTAGAACCCTCTAAGATTGAAGCACGGTCGAGCCAAAGCGCCCCACCCCCTGAATCTTACCGGATGCAACCATGCTTAACTTCCAACCCCTGGGCTTTACCCAGCAGGCCCTGGCCACCGACCTGGGGGTAATGGCCTATTACACCCCCGGCGGTTGGCCCTGGGCCAGCGAAGACGGAGCCCACCGCCCACCCCTGGTGTTTCTCCACAGCCTGGGCGGCGGCTCCTCGGCCTTTGAATGGTCTAAGGTCTACGCCGCCTTTGGGGCCACCCACCGGGTAATTGCCCCCGACCTGGTGGGCTGGGGTCAGTCCACCCATCCCGCCCGCGCCTACGGCGTCGAAGACTACTTCTACCAGATTACCCACCTGATCGAGGCCGTGGCCCAGCCCCCCGCCGTGGTGGTGGCCACCTCCCTCACCGCCGGGGTGGTGATTCGCCTGGCCGGGCAGCGGCCCGATCTGTTTAAGCGGTTGTTTTTGGTCTCCCCCTCGGGCAACAGCGACTTTGGCCGCGACTACAAAGCCAGCCTGCCCGCCCTGCTGGCCAGCACCCCTGGGGTAGACAAGCTGCTCTACCAAGTCGGGGCCGCCAACGAACTGGCCGTGCGCTCCTTCCTCTCGACCTTTTTGTTCGCCGACCCCCGCCGCATTACCCCCGACATCGTCCAGGCCTACCTGGCCTGTACCCAACAGCCCAACGCCGAGTACGCCGCCCTCGCCTCCCTGACCGGCGATATCAGCTTTGACCTCGCCCGCTACATCGGCCAACTCCAAACCCCCACCACGATCGTCCTGGGGGCCGGGTCGCGCTTTACCGCCCCCGCCACCGTCAAACGCCTCGCCAGCCTCAACCCCAACGCCATCGATCGCCTCATCGAGATCCCCAACTCCGGCGTCCTGCCCCACCTAGAACATCCCGCCGTCGTGGTAGGCCTGTTGCGCCAATTTTTAGAAAATCTCGACCCATGATCGTTCCCACGCGGAGCGTGGGAACACCCCCCTGGCGCTCCAGCGCCCAGTCCCAGACGACGCTAGAGCGTCGGGGACGGCGTCTCGACGCTCTAGCGTCGGGACGATGAAGAATTTTGAACTTCCCCCCTACTTCTCCACCAACTCCCGAAACCAGTTGTCACTCCACAATTCATCAAAGGCCGGCTCCGTCCGCGCATCTTCCCGGTAGTCGGGATCCAGGCGCACGGCCTGTTGCAGGGCTTCCATGGCGTTGTCAAACTGGCGCTGGAGGGCGTAGCAGAGAGCCTTGTGGTAGTGGGCCTTGGGATAGTCGGGGTCGAGGGCGATCGCCTTGTCGAAGCTCTTGATCGCATCCTCGTCGCGGCCCAGTTTCACCAGGGCCAGGCCCCGGTTGTCCCAGCCCTTGGGGGCCTCGGGGTTGAACCGGGTGGCTTTGTCGAAGCTGGCCAGGGCGTCGTCGTAGCGCTCCAGCTCGATCAGCGACAGGCCCCGGTTGAGCCAGGCGATGCCATCGTTGGCCTGGTACTCCACCGCCTTGTCAAAGGAGTTAAAGGCCTCGTCATGCTGCTGCAAAATGCCGTAGGATACCCCCCGGTTGACCCAGGCCTCGTGGTACTCGGGGTGAATCTCCAGGGCGCGATCGAAGGCGGTGATGGCGTCTTCACGGCGCTTGAGGCGACTCAGCACCATGCCCCGGTTGAGCCAGGCTTTGGCATCGTTGGGGGTAATCTCCGTGAGCTGGTCAAACACGGTGAGGGCCTCTTCGTGGCGGCGCAGCTCCCGCAGCAGCAGCCCCTTTTGCAGCAGCGCCCCGGTGTGTTTGGGCTCCAGCTCCAGGGCCTGGTCGAGGGAGGCGATCGCCCCCTCCAACTGCTCCAGGGCCTGCTGGGCCTGGGCCCGGTTCAGCCACACCTGGGTGTTGACCGGCTGAATTTCCAGGGCCTTGTCGTACTCGGCTACGGCCAGGGCATAGTCGGCCCCGGCCAGGTAGCGATCGCCCTGGCCAATATACTCATCGGCGGTGAGAAACAGCTGGGGCCGGTTGGTTTCGAGCCGGGTGAGCTTGTCGGTCACCAGGGCAAACTGCTGCCGGGCCTCGCTCATGAACGAGTCGGCCAGGTACTGGGGCGACACCTCCCCCAGCCGCCGCATAATGTCGTCCTTTTGGTGCTGGGCCTCGGCCTGGATGGCCTCGAGCCGCACCCGGTAGCTCTGTTGCAGATCGCCCAGGCGACCCAGGGTCACCTCCCGCCCGGCCTCAATGTCGGCCTCGAGCTGGGCAAAGCGCTCGGCCATGTCGGCCATCAGTCCGTCCAGCTGGGCGCGGGCCTGGGCTTCCCGCTCGGCGGTGGTGACGCCGAGGTTGGCCAGGTCTTCACTGAGGCGGGTGTCAAAGCTGTCGATTTTGTCGAGCACGCGATCGCGGCGGGTAAAGATCACCTCCCGCACCTGGCCGACCTGCTCGGTAAAGGCGGCCTCCATGGCCCGCAGCCCGTCAAGCACCTGTAGCTGCTGCTCGCCCGCGCTGTCCTGGAGCACCCGCACCTGCTGGCGGAAGGTGTGGGCGGTGGCATCCACATCGGCCAGCAGGGTCGATCGCTGGATCTCCACCTCGGTGCCCATTTGGGCCAGCTGCGCCTGCAAGGCCTGGGCGGTGCGCTGAAAGTCGTCGAGGGTGTTGTGCTGGCGGGCTTCCACCTCGGTGCGCAGGCTAGCAAACCGATCCAGGGCCTCATCCGCCGCCCGGCTCAGGTCACCCAGCAACATATTCTGGCGGTTTTCAATATCGATTTTCAGGCCCCCAAACTGGGCCAAAAACTCATCCACCTGGCGGCCCAGATCGGCCAAAATGCGGCTGCGCTGGCCATCCACCTCGGTGCGCAGGTTGGCAAACCGCTGGGTAAATTCATCAATGGAGCGCTGAATGGTCTGGAGGGCCAGATCCCGTTCTCCCAGGGCACTGACCTGCACATCGCCCAGCTGGCGGCTGATGTCGTCGGTTTGGCTCTGTAGGCGGGTGAGACTGGTGTGGCGCAGGCTTTCCAGGGCTTCAGCAATGGCAGCGGCCTGGCGATCGACCTGATCGCTGGCCTGGGTGGTGAGCTGCTGACGCAGATCGGCCAGGGCGACCATGACGCGATCGCGCTCCTCCTGCACCCCCAGGGAAAAGGTGCCGATCTGGGTAGCGAAGGCGGATTCGGCGTTGCTAATTTTTTGCACCACCGCATCCTGGTGCACCTCCACATCACTGCGCAGGCGGTTGACGTCGCGCAAAAAGCCGGTCTGGTTTTCCTCTAGGGTGCGAAACACCACGTCGCGCTGGAGCTGGGTATCTTTGCGCAGGGTGGTAATTTCGTCATCGGCGGTCTGGCGCAGCCCCGTCAGGTGGCCCACAAAGTTGGCCTCGGTGCTTTCCAGCTTGACCTGAAGGTCGCTGAGGGTCGACTGCCAGTCGTTGATGGTGCGGGCTTTAAACTCAGCCAGGTCATCGACTAAGCGATTGAGCACCTGCTTTTTGGTCACCGCCTCTTCTTGGAAGCGATCGGTGCGGCTGTCGAGCTCGGCGGCCCGCTCCTTGGCCTGGGTGAGAATATAGTCGAGGTCGCGGGTGGCGGTCTGAATCTTAGTCTCTAGGTCAGTAATGTCGTTGATCTGATTGCGGACAACGACAGACACCTCTTGGATCACCGATCGCCGCATCAGCCAGAGCATTACCACCCCCACACTCAGCAGCAGCAGCAGGGTACCCAGCAGCACAAAAAATAGCGTGGTCGCCCGGCGAAAGGCCAGGTCAGCCTCAGCCCTCAGCCGCTCTAGCTCGGCGGTGGTGGCCGGGGCGGCCGCCTGGGCCAGCAGAACTGGGTCTAGAGCGCTTTCTGGGACAGCTTCTGGCGCACTCTGGGCCGCCACCGGTTCCGGAAACCCAGACCGCAATCCACCGCCGCTGATCATGATCAGCGCTAACAGCAATATAGGGCGGGGAACATTGGCCAGGGAACGCATGGGCTGCCGCATCAGGACTGTCCTAATGGAATATGCCTAGGATACCTGATACTTCAGAGGGTTAGGGCAGCCGCCCAGAACATTCCCCCCTTGGGTTCACCCTGTCTAGCGTGAACCTAGAGCCCATAGGTGTAGCCATCGGGCAAGACTGTCGTGCTGTCGCAGTAGCTGCCCTCCAGGTCAACCCCCACCGCCCGAAACAGGTTGCACCGGTTGAGCTGGGCCAGGGTCAGGGTGGCCCCCTCCAGCTTGGCCCCGCTGAGGTTGGCCCCCGCCAGGTTGGCGGCGGTCAACACCGCCTGGCGCAGATCGGCCCCAC
>JAIXUR010000009.1 GCA_027483425.1 Cyanobacteriota bacterium
CCCCAAAAGTCGATCTCTCCCAAGTTTCTCTACGACAAGCGGGGGTCTGAGCTGTTCGATGCCATCTGCCAACTGCCGGAGTATTACCTGACCCGCACGGAGATGGGTATTTTGCGGGACCATGCCAGCGATATCGCGCAGGCCCTAGGTCATCGCGCCCTGGTGGAACTGGGCAGCGGCAGTAGCCAGAAAATTCGTATTTTGCTGAATGCTGCTCCCCAGGTGACCATCTACGTTGGGGTCGATATTTCGCGCCAGCACCTGCAAGAGGCCTGTGGGGCACTGATGCAGGATTTTGAGGGGTTGGAGGCGATCGCCGTCTGCGCCGACTACACCCAACCCCTACCCCTTGAGACCATCCGAGAGCTCCACCACCGGCCCACCATCGGCTTTTTCCCCGGCTCTTCCATTGGCAATCTGGAGCCCGCTGAGGTGATTGCGTTTCTAAAAACCGTGGCGGTGCTGGGCGATCTGATCGTTGGGGTAGACCTGAAAAAATCTCCGGCTATTCTCGAACCCGCCTATGACGATGCCCAGGGGGTCTCAGCCGCCTTTGCCCTGAATCTGCTGGTGCGCATTAACCGGGAGCTGAGGGCGAACTTTGACCTGGCCCAGTTTGCCTACCAGGCCCACTACAATGCCCAGGCGGGGCGGATCGAGATGGCGATCGCCAGCCTCTGCGATCAAACCGTGCGCCTGGGCGACGTAGACGTGGCCTTCTACCGGGGCGAGCTGCTGCGTACAGAGCACTCCTATAAATACACCATTGATGAATTTCAGCTCCTGGCCATGGAAGCGGGCTTTCAGCCCGTGCAGGTGTGGACGGATGCCGACCAGCTGTTTAGCCTGCACCACCTGAAGCAAATGTAATAGTTGCGGGTTCTATGGTGGCAACGCTGGAGCGTTGCCACCATAGAACCCAGACGCTCCTGCGTCTTCAGGACGGGGCACAGGAGCGCCGTCGCAGGCATTCCACGCGAAGCGTAGGAACGATAGGAATCCTGCGTCTCCTCCCAGTCCCCCGATGTGAGACGCTAGAACCCGATGTTCACTGGACTCGCCCCCTATGCAGGTTGACTGGCAAGACGTTAAGCCCTACGACGACATCCTTTACCAAAAGGCCGATGGCATCGCCAAAATCACCATCAATCGGCCCCACAAGCGCAATGCCTTTCGCCCCAAAACCATTGTCGAACTCTACGAAGCCTTCTCCAATGCCCGAGAAGACAGCCGCATTGGCGTGGTGCTGCTCACCGGGGCTGGCCCCCACACCGACGGCAAATACGCCTTTTGCTCCGGGGGCGACCAGAGCGTGCGGGGCCACGGCGGCTATGTGGATGAAACCGGCATACCCCGCCTCAACGTGCTGGATTTGCAGCGGCTGATTCGCTCGATGCCCAAGGTGGTGATTGCCCTGGTGGCCGGGTATGCGATCGGGGGTGGCCATGTGCTGCACGTGGTGTGCGATCTCACCATTGCCGCCGACAATGCCATTTTTGGCCAGACCGGCCCCAAGGTGGGCAGCTTTGACGGCGGCTTTGGAGCCAGCTACCTGGCCCGCATGGTGGGGCAAAAAAAAGCGCGCGAAATCTGGTACCTCTGCCGTCAGTACAGCGCCCAGGACGCTCTGGATATGGGTATGGTGAACTGCGTTGTGCCGGTGGCCGACCTCGAGGCCGAGGGGGTGCAGTGGGCCCAGGAAATTTTGCAGAAAAGTCCGATCGCGATTCGCTGTCTCAAGGCCGCCTTGAATGCCGACTGCGACGGCCAGGCGGGGCTGCAGGAACTGGCGGGCAACGCCACCCTGCTCTACTACATGACCGAAGAAGGGGCCGAAGGTAAGCAGGCGTTTTTAGACAAGCGCCCCCCGAACTTTCGCCAATACCCCTGGCTGCCCTAGAACGCCGGTACAGAAACCCGGTTTCTCGGCCAGAAGGCCAGTCATGCCGTTAGAGCAACGACGAAGAAACCGGTTTTTTAGCCATACTGTACCGCTGCCCTAGCGACCCATGGTGGTCAACGGCGGTAGGGTAGCTGGGGATGTAGGGTTTGGTAAGTCAGGCGCGCCATGCCATAGAGAATGAGGGTTTCCCCCAGCAGTTCGGAAAACTCTTCGAGGGTAATGCGGAGGTGCTCGCCCAGGAACAGCCCTCTGGAGGAGACCTGGGTAGACAGCTCTGAGGCGATCGCACCCTTGGCCGTCTCGGCACCAAACCCTCCCAGCAGAAAAATCGCTAGCCCCGCCAGCACCCACAGCACTGGGCCACGATGGTGTCGCCAGATCCAGCGCAAATCTCGCCACCCCAGCACCGGAATGGCGATCAAAATGCCCAGGTAAATGAGCTTCCAGTCGAACTGGTTGAGGATCAGGTGGAGTTTGGTCAACTCATCTAACCCGCCGTAAAGGCAGAGCACCGCCAGGGCACTGGGCAAAAACCAGGAGACGGGCCGGGCCATGCGCTGGCGAAACCGCAGCAGCCCCAAACAGAGGCCCCCAATGGCAAACAGGTGAGCCGCCTGGAGCCAGGAGGGCAGCGATCGCAGGCCATTCAGATCCAGCAGCGGCAGCGCCTTACCCCACCCATAAACCATGGCCATGTAGGCCAGGGCTAGCCCCGTCTCGAAGCCGATCAGGGCGATCGCGATCGGCGGGATCCATTTTTGTGCGGTCATAACCATGGGCCTCGGGATTGACTACGCCCATCTTGGCCTCGCCCATCGGTCAGCCGCCATCCGAAAAAGTCGGATTCAGTCGGGCCTGGCCGCCATGGCGAATTTTCGATGGGTGCCCATCGCCCAGGCAGACGTGGGACAATAGGCACCCTGTGCGCAAAGGGTAACAACGGTATGACGGCGGCAATGCCCTATTCTTCTGAGACGATTCAGTCAGCGATGCAGTCAGGGGAGTTGACCTTTGCCCTGCCCGACCCCAGCGACGAAAAAATCTCTGACTACGAGTTTAACCAGCAGATGGAGGCGGCCTGGCAGGTGTGCGATCGCTTTGATCTGCAAACCGACATCTGGCGCGGGCGCATTCTCAAGACAGTGCGCGATCGCGAAAAGCGCGGCGGCGACGGACGGGGCACCGGCTTTCTCAACTGGCTGAAGGAGCGCGAAATTACCAAAAGCCATGCCTACAACCTGATCGAACTGGCCGAGAGCGCCGATCAGCTGCTGGACACCGGTATGCTGACCCCCAAGGAGGTCAACCAGTTCAGCAAGCGAGCCTTTGTCGAAACTGCCAAGGCCGCCCCTGAAGTGCAGCAACTGGTCAGCGACTCGGCCCGCAAGGGCGACCATATCACCCGCCGCGAAGTGCGCCAGGTGGCCAACGAGTGGGCCGCCATGACCTCTGACCTGATCCCTGAAACCCTGCGGGAAAAAGCCGCCAACAATACCATCCCCACCCGCTACATCGCCCCCCTGGTGAAGGAGATGGAAAAGCTGCCCCCGGCCCACCAGAGCACCCTCAAAACCGAAGTCGAACTCAACCCCGACCTCGACACCCTCAAGCAGGTCACCGCCGAGGCCCGCTACCTCTCGAAGTACCTGGCCTCGGCTAACCAGGTGCAACTGCTCGAAGCCAGCGGCCTCGACCTAGAACTGGCCCTCGAAGAAGCCCTGCGGGTGGGCTGCCTCAATTCTGCCGCCGATATGGTGGCCCAGGCTGCCCAAATTGAGCAAACTGCCGTCAAGCTCTACACGGCCTGGAAGCGGCTGAACCAATTGGCCGAGCGAGTGTTTGTCGACAGCGGCGAGAGTACCCCCCACCTGCGCGCCCTGCTCACGGCCCTTGGCCCCATTACCAGCGAAACGGTGCAGGTGCGCCTGGGCGAAATCGACAGCGTCACCGCCCAGACCATCCGCTGGCGACTCATGGTGGAAGACGATTAAAGGACAATTCTGGCGACGAAAGCACCCAAGAATTTTGCTTCCGCCTCAGGGCGCAGGCCCTGCGCCCCTACCTGGGGGTATCTTCTTTGCTGAAAATCTCCTAAGAGGGTGTTTGAAAAGGGTTGTCCCAGGTCTGATTTGCCACCAAGAGACAGCAAAAACGCTGATTTTTGAGGACATTAGCCTACGACCTAGTCATAGTCTGAGACGCTCTTTGACTTTTCAAACACCCTCTAAGGCTGTCGTTTGCC
>JAIXUR010000253.1 GCA_027483425.1 Cyanobacteriota bacterium
CACAACACCCGGCCAGGGTAATCCAACGGTTTCAGATCCTGTTGTCACGGGAGGCCAGGGCGGCTTGGCTGGCCGGTCACAGACCCGCCCGCTCTAGAGAGACTCAGGGTTTGCCCTACCCCCCATCCCCCGCGCCCTCATTCCCCACGCCTGAATCCCCCCCGGACAGCCGCTACAGCAGACTTATGATCTTAGCCACCATCGCCAAGCTCTCTTCGTAGAGAATGTCTTCGCCCCAGCGCTGTAGCTGCTGACCCAGCATAAAGTCAGCCCTCTGATCAGATAGAGCCGTCACTTGCTCCACCATACAGGCCTGGGCACCGCCCCCCGACTCCATGCGCATGCAGCCGGTCGTTTCTGAGCACAGAATAGTACAGCAGTTGGCATTCTTGTCGGTGGAGGTCACCCGCAGCCCGGTCAGATCGCCGACCACTTCCCCCGTATCAGCCACCGGAATCCCCGCCAACTCCGCCTCTACGGCCAGATCGTTGGGGCCGGTGAAATGAATTTTCTTAATGTTGTAAATGCCGCCTTCTTCGATGTAGGAGATAGGCTGCCACCCCAGGCGGCTGGCAAACCAGCCCAGATACAGCAGCGCCTGGGCCGCATTACCCTGTTCGTAGTCAATGCTGATGCGGTCAACATCCAGGAGCGAATCGCGCCGCTCCGGAGGGTCAAAGGCCGCCGCCGCCAGCTCCTGCCAGGGGGCCAGCCGGTGCCAGTTGAGGTCGGCGATATAGGTGCCCGCCTCAATCAGCTCCTGCATTTTTTTCAGCTCGGCTTCGGCCTCGCTAAAGTAGCTCGAGTCGACAATGATGCAGTTGCTCGACTTAGCCAAGTTTTGAAAAATGAGCTGCTCAGGGCTGGGGGTCGCCTTCCACCACACAAACTTGGGGAGCTCCGGCAGGGTCAGCGAGGCAATCAGGTCACTCGCCCGCCCTAGGGCCGCCTTGGTGCCTCGCAAGTTGATGTACTCACAGCACACCAGGTTGCCCGTACTTTTCTTCTGCACCGGGCAGTACACCGACACCTGGGCCGTCACCCCGGTGTCTTCGCCAAAGGTTGGGCACAGGCTGATAATCCGGCAGGGATTGTGGGCCGAAATCGATTCACTGAGACTAAAGCCCCGCTGGTCGAGGTTGGGGTACTGCTTTTGGGCGGCGGAGAGCTGATCATACTCCTGGCGTACCCGAGCCAGGGTCGGGGGGTCAACGCGACCGGTCACCCTCAGATCGTAGGCAATCTGAGCCTGGCGAATCGCTTCGCGGGTCTGGGGGCCGTGGTTGCTGTCAATGTAACCCGCGTAGAAGCCCAGGGCCGCCAAAACCTGCTGAACCTCCTCGGGCTCGTAGATCACCATGGTGAAGGTGGTGGACCGGGTGGCCAGGGCGGCGGTGGCCCCTGAGTCTTGCTGGTGCCAAATACTGTGCAACTCCGACTCGATTTCGTCCAGGGAAATATCCTTAGGCTTTTGCAGGGCAACAATGGGAGTAGTAGTCATAGGGCCGTGGGGTAAGAGAATCGAAACAGCAGGATCAGCTTGGGGAAGTCGGCAATTTTCTCATCAGCGCCGCCAGCTAGAGTCGCCGCCAGCGCCGACCGTCTTTATTGAGCAAAAATTCGGCCTCAACGGGGCCCCAGGTGCCCGCCTCGTACATGGGAATGGCGGCGGGGTCAGCCGGGGCATCCCAGGCTTCAAGCAGGGGCGTCAGCAGCCGCCAGGAGGCCTCCACCTCATCACCGCGGGTAAACAGAGTTTGGTCGGCTAGCATACAGTCAACGATCAGGCGGGCGTAGGCATCGGTGTTGGCCTGACCAAAGGCGGCATCGTAGCGGAAGTCCATATCCACCGAGCGGGTGCGCAGGGAGTTGCCAGGGGTCTTGACCTCAAACCGCATCGAAATCCCCTCATCGGGCTGAATCCGCAGCGCCAGCACATTATGGTTCATCTGCTGGGCCGCCGACTGAAACATCAGGTGGGGGACTTCTTTGAAATGGATGGAGATTTCGCTGACCTTCTTGGGCATGCGCTTGCCGGTGCGCAGGTAGAAGGGCACCCCCTTCCACCGCCAGTTGTCGATTTCAAGCTTGATAGCGCTGAAGGTCTGCATGGTTGACTCGGGGCTGGCGCCCTCTTCCTCGCGGTAGCCAGGTACCGACTTGCCCTTCATCCAGCCGCCACAGTATTGACCCCGCACCGCCGACTGGCTGATGTCGTCAATGTCGCTGAGTCGAGTCGCCTGCAGCACCTTGGTTTTTTCGTTGCGAATGCTGTCGGCATCGAGGGAGTTGGGGGCCTCCATGGCGGTGAGGGCAAAGAGCTGCATCAGGTGATTTTGCACCATGTCGCGCAGGGCTCCGGCGGTTTCGTAGTAGCCCGCCCGGCCCTCCAGACCCACGGTCTCCGCGACGGTGATCTGCACGTGATCGACAAACTGTCGGTTCCACAGGGGCTCAAAAATGGCGTTGGCAAAGCGAAACACCATCAGGTTTTGAACGGTTTCTTTGCCCAGGTAGTGGTCGATGCGGTAGATTTGGCGCTCATTGCACACATCCTGCACGACCCGGTTCAGCACCCGCGCTGAGGCCAGATCCTTGCCAAAGGGTTTTTCAATAATCAGCCGCTGCTTGTCGGGGTCATCGAGCATGCCCGCTGCGCCCAGCTGTTGGGTGGCTTCGCCAAAAAATCGGGGTGCCACCGACAGGTAAAATACCCGGTTGCCCTGGGTTCCCCGCTTCTGGTCTAGGTCGGCCAGAAATAGCTTGAGTGATTTATAAAACTCAGGATCGTCAATGTCGCCAGGGCAGTAGAACAGCCCGCGGGCAAAGTCGTTCCAAATGGCCTCGAAGCCCAGGCCATTGCCAAATTCTTCAACCCCTTCCCGCAGGTGCTCCCGGAAGAAATCGTGGCTCCAATCGCGGCGGGCCACCCCTACGATGGTGAGCTCGGGGGGCAACCGTCGCTCGCGCCGCATTTGGTAGATGGAGGGCACAATTTTACGCTGGGTGAGGTCGCCGGAGGCCCCAAAGATGACTAGAATCTGAGGCTCGGGAATGCGGTCTTGCTGAAGACCGACGCGCAGGGGATTTTCAAGCAAGGACACCATAAGCGGGGGAAGAATAAAGGTTAGGGGCTCAGCATCGGGCCAGGGCGACCCTGGGACGGTCAGCACCTGGGAGGGCAAATTATGGGTAACCGAGATCGAAATCTATATTGACAGCAGATTTTCCAAATCGAGTCAGACTATAGACCGTCTTAATTAACCCACTAAAAAAGGTATACAAGGCAACCAATTCAGGTGGTCTAAGGCATGCTCCCAGCTTGGCTCAGCCAGCTTAAGCTGGGTTTAACGGGGTCTGGTCTAACTGGTCAGGAGGGTGCTCTGGCGGCGGCTGTGGTCTTGAATGAAGGACTCCACCAGGGCGACATCGTCGCGGCTGCCAACAATAAAGGGAGTGCGTTGGTGAATTTCCCTGGGCACCACCGCCATGATTTCTTCGATGCCCGTGCTGGCCCGTCCGCCAGCCTGCTCGATTAGAAACGCCAGCGGGGCGGTTTCGTACAGCAGTCGCAGCTTGCCTTCGGGCTTTTTGGTGGTGCCGGGGTAGAGAAATACGCCCCCCTGGGTCAAAATGCGGTGAAAGTCGGCGACCAAGGCCCCGGTGTAGCGGGCGGAGTAGCCGTCATGGCGGTGGACGTAACGGGTAAAGTCACGAATGGCGTCTTCCCACTGCCAGAAGTTGCCCTCGTTGACGCTGTAGGTGGGGCCATGGGGGGGAACCTGAATGTTTTCGGTCGCCAAAATGAATTCGCCCAGGCTGGGGTCTAGCACAAAGGCATGCACCCCCTGGCCAATGGAGTACACCAGGACTGTGCTGGGGCCGTAGAGAATGTAGCCTGCGGCGATCTGTTGCTGACCATCTTGCAGCAGGTCGGCCCCGGTGTGGTCGAGGTCATCGCCCTGCTGGCGGCGAATGGAGAAGATGGAGCCAACATTGAGGTTGATATCGACGTTGGAGGAGCCATCAATGGGGTCGTAGAGCAGGGTGTAGCGGCCAATGGGGCAGTTTTCGGGAATGTAGTAGGGTTTATCCATCTCTTCCGAGGCCAGGCGGCACACCAGGCCACTCTGCTTAAACACCGTGATGAAGACATCGTTGGCGTAGATGTCCATTTTTTTGACGGCTTCACCCTGAACGTTGGTGTCGCCGGTAAACCCTAGGGCTGATTCCATCAGCCCGGCCCGGCTGAGGTGGCGAGCGATGAGTTTGCCCGCTAGGGCGATGCGGTTCATCAGGGCGCTGAGGTCTTGGGCCTCGGGGCCAAAGCTGTGGAGCTGCTCAAGGACGTGACGGGAGAGGGTCTTGCAGTCGCGATCGAGGGCAAAGGCGGTATCGGCAGGTTGGTAGTCGGCCATCTTTAGGGTCCTTTGTGGGGTTTCCTTTCTGGGGGCAGGGCTGTGGCAGCTAGAGAGGGCGGACAATCCCTAGGGGTTTTGTCTATGGGTTGCCTCTATGGTAAAGAGACAGACTGAAGATTGCTGACAACCTTTAGAGACACTTTAGAAATGAGGAACCGCTGAGAAGGCGATCGCGAGGTCGACCGCAGCCTCTGGGCCAGCGATCGCAGTCTGGGCGAACCGAGGGTTTGGCCGATCACTGAGGGTTTGGGCGACTACACCTGGGCAAGAAGGCAGAATCTAGAAAGAGCGAGGTCTGGGCGCGCTGACAGGCTAACGGCTGAATTGAGCGGCAAGCGATCGTCTCTCAACTCAGCACTACAATCTCTAATACTGTCCGCTCCAATGATGTGTTACGCCCCGATAGCTTATCAATTATTTGGATTTGCGGCGGAACGCAACCTGAAAGGAATCGCCGATAATTTCTCGGAACTCATCAAACTCATTTTTGCTTACCCAATCTCGAACCGAAGCAGATAACCTTAACGGACTCATCGGTTTTGG
>JAIXUR010000532.1 GCA_027483425.1 Cyanobacteriota bacterium
ATCGGCCAGGGTCAAGGGCCCGTCGGTCACTTCTTCCCGCTGTTAGACCGTAACGACTAGGGTGAACGGATCCGCACATGTACCTGCCTCGAATCCAATGCGGGTTGGATTCGAGGCAGGGTGAGATGCTCGGATGGTGGATTACGGCCTGGGATAGGGCGATCGGCAAAGCGATAGTGAGTGGGGGCCTAATTCACCCTACAGATCCTACCTAAGCATCATGACTAGGGGCATTATGGCTGGGGAGGTTGCGGCCAGACCGAGTCCCAATCAGGACAGTGGTGCTCTGTTTCAGGGCCAAATGGGTGCATGGCACACACGAGGGTATTGCCCCCGTGGGCCTGGCCGTAGAAGTTGCGGCAGCCCACGCAAGCGGGATAGTTCTGTAGCACTGGCTCCACAGTGCTGTTAATGGGGCCAGAGACCTCTTCAAACCACTGGTCAATGCCCGACAGCCCCATCACCAGCGGGCCCAAAATTTCGTTGAGCTGGTCGGCCACATCGTCGATCTGGAGGTTGAGTGAAGCCCGAAAGGGCTCGACGGCATGGTTGAGCTCACCTACAATCCGATCAATCTCAGGATCGATCGCCTCCTGCACCTGCTCAGCCCAGTGATCCGTCGTTTGCACAAAGGCATCGGAGGCACTAGCGAGCTGATCGGTGAGCGTGTCGAGCCAACGTTCTGTATCCTCAGACCACTGCTGGGTCAAATCCTGCACCGCATTGCCAAAGGCATCCAAAAATTGCTTAGACCAATCATCCATAGGGCTAGTTGCTCGACTTCTGCTGCAGGTTTTCCAGTTCTTGGCGCAGGGCGGCTACCTGATCGCGCAGCGCAGCCGTTTGGGCATCTGCGGAGCTAGGAACCGGCTCATCGTCATCTAAAATTTCAATGGGTCGGGGCTGGGGCAAATTTTCGGAGGACGTCGGGGACGGATCCTGGGCGCGGTTGACCATGTCATTGACCAATCGCTGGGCCTCTTCGGCGGTGATTTCACCCCGGGCCACCAGTTCATTGACGATGGTCTGGGTTTGATCCCGCAGATCCTTCAGGGTATCGCCGGCTCTTTCGCCCGCGTAGGAGGCGGCCCCAACCCCCAGGTAAAACGCTTTTTTAACTAAATCTCCGAAACCAGCCATGGCTAGCGGTCTCCTTTGTTGCGCTGCATACTGAATTCAGCGTATCGGCAGCGGAAACTATGCGCCTAGGGGCAATGCCGACCCTATCATGGGGGAAACCCGTCGCGCTCCCCAGGCTATCCCCGGCGGGGATACACCCAGCGGCCAAAACGCAAAAGACCCGGAGTCCACGCCTGTCACAAGCATCCCGTAATGCTGCTACCTTCCGGTCCTGACATGATTTGGGCGTTGCGACCGCATGGGTCCGAGTCATGTTTATTATAACACTCCCCTCCGATGACCAACCAACGGCTCCACCAACAAATCGCCTTTGTGGTCGAGATCGACCGCCTCAAGCTGGTTTTGCGCCAAACCCTGCTGATGGATGCCTCCCGCCGGGAGAACAGTGCCGAGCACTCCTGGCACCTGGCCATGATGGCCCTGGTGCTGGCCGAGTACGCCCCCGCCGGGGTGGATATCCAGCACGCCATCCACCAATTACTGATTCACGACCTGGTGGAAATCGACGCTGGCGATACCTTTTGTTACGACCTGGCCGGGCATGGGGATAAGGCCCGGCGAGAGCAGCAGGCCGCCGATCGCATTTTTGGTCTCCTGCCAGCCCCTGAGGGCGATCGCCTCCGCCAGTTGTGGGATGAGTTTGAGGCCCAGGTAACCCCTACCGCTCGCTTCGCGGCCTCCCTCGATCGCATTCAACCCCTGCTGCACAACTGGCACACCCAGGGCGGCACCTGGAAACAGCACAGCATTAGCCGCGCCCAGGTGATGCAGCGCATGGCCCCGGTGGAAACCGGCGCACCCGAGCTCTGGCCCTTTGTGCTGGAGGTGATTGAAGAATGCGTGGCCATGGGGTATTTGGCAGCATGACAGATCCCAGGGTTCTGATTAGCTATCACCCACCCATCATGATGTCAGGTCAGAACCCTGGGATCTAAACCCCGATCAGATCCCGACGGTCACTGCATGCGATCGATGGTGCGGTACTGAATCGCTTCGGCAATGTGGTGGGTTTGCAGATCTTCAGCGCCATCCAGGTCGGCGATGGTGCGACCCACCTTGAGAATGCGATCCATGGCGCGGGCCGACAGACCCAGCTTGCGCACCGCCCCTTCCAGCAACGTTTTGCTGGTGCCATCCAACGGGCACCAGTGCTTGAGGTGGCGACTTTGCATATCAGCGTTGCATTGCAAACCGGGTTCAGCTTTGAAGCGATCGTGGGCTCGCTGCCGGGCCGCCTGCACCCGATCCCGCACCGGTTCTGAGGCTTCACCGGTTTGGTGCTGGGTCATCTCTTCGGGCTTAATGCGGCTGACCACCACCTGCAAATCAATGCGATCCATCAGGGGGCCAGAGAGGCGCGACCAGTAGTTTTCGCGG
The DNA here is from genome assembly GCA_027483425.1 of Cyanobacteriota bacterium. Lineage (GTDB taxonomy): Bacteria > Cyanobacteriota > Cyanobacteriia > Phormidesmidales > Phormidesmidaceae > Nodosilinea. The sequence continues at coordinate 2,518 of JAIXUR010000532.1, forward strand.
CTGCGGGGGGTGCAGGTGCAAGGCTGCACCAAGTCACCGTAGAAGCCGCAGGGGCAGGGGTTAGTGCTGGCAATCAGCGTAAACTGGGCGGGGAACACAACGGACTGGCGGGTGCGGGTAATGGTGACGTAGCCGTCTTCCAGGGGTTGACGCAAATACTCCAGCACGTCGCGCTTAAATTCCGTCAATTCATCCAGAAAAAGGATCCCTCGGTGGGCCAAAGAAATCTCCCCCGGCTTGGGATAGCTGCCACCGCCCACGAGGGATGGGCCAGAGGCCGAATGGTGGGGGCTGCGAAACGGACGGGTATTGACCAGCGTGCCCTTCTCCTTGAGCAGCCCTGCCACAGAGTAAATTTGGGTCACATCCAGCGCCTCTTCAAATTGCAGCGGCGGCAGAATGGACGGCAACCGGCGGGCCAGCATGGTTTTACCACTGCCGGGCGGGCCAACAAAAATCAGATTGTGCCCACCGGCGGCGGCAATCTCCAGGGCCCGGCGGGCCTGGGCCTGCCCCTTCACGTCGCGCAGATCCAGCGCCCCAGGGGCCGCGTTCATGGCGAGTTTGGTATCCACCGCAACGGGATGGTGGTTCGCCGGATGATTCAAAAAGTCGGCCACCGCCGACAGGTGATCAAAGCTGTAGACCGTCAGCCCCGGCACCACCGCCGCCTCGCGCCCGTTGTCGGTGGGCACCACCAGGCCGCGAATGCCCAGCCGCTGGGCCGCCGCCGCGATCGGCAACACGCCCGCCACCGCCCGCAGGCTCCCGTCTAGGGACACCTCCCCAAGGAACAACAGGTCGTTGAGGGCATCGGTATTGACCTGGTCCGCCGCCGCGAGAATGCCGACGCTGATGGGTAGGTCAAAAATGGGCCCTTCCTTACGCAGGTCGGCGGGGGTGAGGTTGATCACCACCTTGCGCATGGGAAACGGGAACCCGGCATTCTTGAGCGCCGCCTTGACCCGCTCCCGCGACTCTTGCACGGCGGTGTCGGGCAAGCCCACAATCACGACCCCCGGCAGTCCACCGGAAATATCGACCTCGACCCCCACCTTGAGGGCATCAATACCCACCAGCGCCGCACTCCAAACCCTTGCCAGCATGCTTCACCCCCCTGATCTGTCCCTTAGCATGCCCAGAGGGGGGCGCAAACTCTGGCTTGAGTTAAATCGTGATGTCCGCAATTCGGCCATTCCGCGCAACGATCCCCACCCATGATTCAGCGGCTGCCGGGACGAAAACGCTATGGCCCACATCGAGGGGATATTCCTGGTCTTGAAAGGTTATTAGTTGCGATCGCATATCACAGTTCGTTGCATTTTTTGTCGCCCCTAGCAGGGCGCAGGACAATGGAGGTACGGGAAACAGCGATCGCAACCTACCCCTAGAGCCCTGTTGCACCGGGAGGATCGACCCATGCTATCTCTCATGTTGACTTACCACGACACGTTATACCTGGCGACCGAACTCGGCACCCTAGGGCTGGTACTCCTGTTGTCCTGGGTTGTGACTCGTCTAGATCACCCCCACTCTCAACCCTAGGCCCCAGCCCGCGTCAGTCCATTCCAGTTACCAGGAGAACATCCTATGTACCACAAAATTTTAGTGGCCTTAGATAATAGCCCCACCAGTGATGCGCTGTTTGCCCAAGCCCTTGAGCTAGCCCAGGCGACCCAAGGTCAGCTGCTGCTGGTGCACAGTCTATCGAACCAGGAAGAAAGCAGCCCCTTACCCATGTCCGGCAAGCTCGACAGCATCTACTGGGCACCGGGCACCGAACTGGATTTAGAAGCCTGGCGGCAGGACTGGGTGCGCTACGCCGCCGAGGGTCTAGACCGCCTACGCCACCAAGCCGCTAAGGCCAATACCGTCGGCATCAGCGCAGAAGTTCGGCAGCTGATTGGCGACCCCGCCGCCACCATTTGCAAAGCAGCCCAAGCCTGGGGAGCCGATCTGATTCTGATTGGTACCAGAGGACGCACCGGTCTAGCCGAGTGGGTGCTGGGCAGCGTCAGCAACGATGTCATGCACCGCGCTCCCTGCTCTGTACTGGTAGTCAAGTCCCCGGTCACCGCTGTCCCCCCGGCACCAGCCATGGCTAGTGCTGTTTAGCTCCCGATCGCAAATCGGCCATCCATCCAGGGCGCTTCTGCGGATCATCTTAGTGGTTCCACACCATCAGAACCCGCCCCTGGCAAGCCAGGGGCGGGCAGCCAAAGACCATCTTTAGGGATCCCTAAAGACTAGAAGCCTGGCAGCAATGTAACGTTTCAAAACGTTTTTCTCAATTTCCCTTGGGGAAAAGAGGGTGGAAAACCCGCCTTTAAAGGGGATAACACCGGTCTCAAGCGGGCCGTTGCGTCGCCTCCTTCCACGGGTGTGGAAACTGGACATCTTTTCCCCCACCTTTTCCCCAGGGAAGTTAACCCTACAGCCTATAGGCTCCTAGAGCCCTAGAGATTTTCCCCAGTTTTCACAGGCTCTACTACGACTACTACCTTTTAAATTTTCTTTTCCGGAGGGCGAGTAGTTTTCACCAAAGCTCACTGTTAGGGTGCCCAAACAAGGTGATAGGATAAACGTCCAATCCGAAATATAGGCTGTTATCAAGTCCCGAGATGCTTATTCTATAGAGCTTTTGGGGTTTACCCTTGAGGGTTTTTAGTGAACCAGGCCTGGTTTCCTTCGGCAAAAATGAGATACTGCTAGTAGGGATTGAGCCCAGGCACCCCAGCGCCATTGGCGATGCAGGCCGATCCAGTTGCCAGTTGCGTTTCTTCTTCCCGGTTGCCATGAAGTTTATCTGTACCCAGAGTGAGCTGAGCGCCCAGCTGTCGTCGGTGAGTCGTGCGGTGTCGTCGCGGCCTAGCCGACCGGTATTAGCCAATATTTTGGTCAGAGCTGATATCGACAGCCAGTCGGTCACGCTAGTGGGTTTTGACGAAGTGCTGGGAATTGAAAGTCGCTTTAGCGCCCAGGTTGAAGAGCCTGGTACCCTCACCCTACCCTCTAAGCTTTGGGGCGACATTGTTTCGCGCTTGGCCAACGAAGATATTACCCTCGAGTCCGAAGCAGACAGTGCGACCGTTACCCTGACCTCTTCTTCGGGTCGTTACGAGGTGCGAGGCCTGAGCGCAGAAGATTACCCGTCACTCCCGACGGTGGACGATGGCGAGGCCATTTCACTCTCTGCCGAAGCGCTGCTCAATGGCCTGCGCGGCTCCCTCTTTGCCACCAGCAGTGACGAAACCAAGCAGGTGCTCACCGGGGTCCATCTGCTCTCTGAAACCGATGCCTTAGAGTTTGCCGCCACCGATGGTCACCGCTTGGCCGTGGTGCAGACCCTCGACGAAGCCACCGCCATAGCTACCCCAGCCATGGATGTCACCGTGCCCGCTAAGGCCCTGCGGGAGCTAGAGCGCATGATCCAGGGCTACACCTCTAATGAGCCCGTGGCTCTGCGCCTCGATGAGACTCAGGTGCTGTTTGACCTGGGGAATCAGCGGCTGACCACCCGTCTGCTGGAGGGGCAGTACCCCAACTACCGCCAGCTATTGCCCAAGCAGTTTGCCCGCCAGGTGACGGTCGATCGCAAGTTGTTGATGGCCAGTCTGGAGCGGATCGCTGTACTGGCCAGCCAAAAAAACGACATTATCAAAATTACCCTCAATGCTGGGGATCAAAGCATTGCCCTCTCTGTGGAAGCCCAGGAAGTGGGTAGCGGACGCGAGGAGCTGCCTGCCCAGGTCAGCGGTGACGACCTCGATATCGCCTTTAACGTGCGCTACTTGCTAGACGGCTTGAAAGCATTTGATACCACCGAAGTGCAGATGCAGTGCAATGCGGCCACCAGCCCGGCGGTGTTTGTTCCCCTGGGCGAAACCAAGATTACCTACCTGGTGATGCCCGTCCAGATCAGGGGGTAGAGCCCGTAATCAGCGGCATGGGGAATGAGTTTACGGCACTAAACACCACGGCGATCGCTACAAAGGCCACGATATTTGGGAAGGCTGGCATCAGCAGGAACAGCATCCCCCGGGCCGCCAGCGCCAGCGCCAAAATCTGGACTAGCCTAAACCGCCGCCGCAAGGGCTCCAGGGCAAATACCTGGGTGACAAAGCATCATGCCCACCGCCGCAAACATAATGGCCAGGTTGCGGGCATCTTGCCCCAGCACGGTGATAAAAAAGGGCTGGAACGCAAACCTACCGGAGGTGTCTGCTTCTGCCTCTCTGGCCTAGTCTTCGCCTTGGGTGCGCAGTTCCTGAGCACGCAGATAGATCTGTACCCACTGGGCTTGTATTTGCCTTGCCCTGAGCTTCAGGCGACGGGCCAAGGCTTCGGTAGGCTGATCTTCTTTTTTATAGGCCATTAAGATGGTCTGCTCTTCGGTAGACAGGGCCTGCCAAAACTGATCCCACTGGGTGGGGGTAAGGCCAAAGTTGTGCTCTTGGAGCGAGGTTTTGAGCCAGCCTAGCACCATGGCAGGCTGCTCCCGCAGGGCGAAAATTTTGACGGCGTGGTAGCTGATCTTTTCGCGCAGGCGGTAGACCTGTTGGACCGGCATCTCTAGCACCTGGGCAATCTGCTCTTGGGTCATGCCGTTTAGGTGCAGCTCCAGCCAGCGGGCGGCGGTATCGTCGAGGTTGCGACTCAGGTAATTGACAAAGGATGTCTTCACCTGGTGTCTGAGGCTCTGTTGCTCCAGCTCATTTTGTTCTTCCTGGTACTTGCTCCAGGCTTCCACATCCAGCAGGCTGAGAGACTCTTCGCTAGCGCCGGCGCTAATTTCGTCGGATACCAGGCGAATGAGTTCTCCAGTCGGTACCTGGGTCATGCCGCCCCGTTGACTACGCCGCAAATAGTTAACGAACCGATAAATAATCAGGGGCTGATTGCGAATTGGGCGCAGGCAATACTCTTCGATGCTAGCCAGCATGAGCAGGTTGCGGAGTCGAGAGCTGTGGGTGCAGGTCGAGATCCACCTCAGTTGCTGGGCGAGATGGCGATCGCTGCGCATCATCTCCTGAATCACTTCTTGAATGACGTCTACCACGGTGCGGCGGCGATCGCGGCTGAGAGAAATCCAGGTTTTGATCTTGTTACGGATTAGAAACAGACTACTCAACCGCTTGATCAGGTTCTGGTATCCCTGGTCGGGGCTGATATTCCAGTAGCGCTGCTGCAAAATCCGGTAGCGATACTCGATGGCTTGCCGGGCGATCGCCAGTTCAGGCTCAGTCATCTGCGCTAACCGTTCGGGCGACTCTCCCAACAGCCAGTTCACAACGCTCTGACAGACAACCTGGGGCTGATCAGGAAAGTCTGCCTGCAAACGTGATAACCAAACCTCGGCCATAGTATCTGCCGCGACCATGCAATCAGTCCTTTTTGCGTTTCTGGAGTTGGCGTTAGAGGGTGTTTGAAAAGCCGGAGAGAGTCGGCCTTCATCGACTAAGAGTAGTCCATCTAATAAAATATTCCGACCCAGGACGCTGAACTCAGCCCAGCGAACCTGTCACATCAAACCCTGGATGGGTCATGAACTGGAACACTCTAAAACGAGTCAGGCATGTACGGTTGCCCTAGAGCTAGCAGCACCAGGGGCTGTCCTTTGCCAACGCCCTCTTAGGCTTTATCTTAGTATCTGTTTCTACTAGACTTGGTGACCCAGGTCAGTTGCATAGCTTTGTTTTTTGAACAACCCAGGTGCTAGCCGAAAACTTTACATAAAATTCATACTTCTCGACCCCAAGGGAAGATTCTGCAAAGCCACCCTCCTCTAGACAGAATTAGTCTGAAAAAAGGTAGATAACGTCAGAGTGTTTGTGTACTTGCACGGTATCCACCTTGTGATAAAAATTACATTTGGATTTCCATAACTCCTGTACCATGAGCTTACTCAAGCGTAGCTTTGTTTTTGGCGTTAAAAGCAGCACGGATTTTCTCGGTTTCTCAGTGTATTTACGATTTAAATCGTATAGAAATTCGAATTTGGTTGTATAGCACACGCATTTAATCAGGGTCTACCATGGTTTCTCTTCATCAGAACGGGTCTAGAGGTTCGTCCCCAGACGATTCTAGCTCCGCTATCCATCCATCCGCGAAATGTCTGATTAAGCGTTCTATCGATATACTGGGTGCCTTCGTGGGTTTGCTGATCTTGGGTTTGGTGGTGCTGCCCCTAGCCCTCGTTATCAAGCTCGATAGCCCAGGGCCCATTTTTTATTCCCAGACACGCTACGGCCTTAAGGGTCGGCCTTTCACCATTTGGAAGTTTCGGTCCATGGTGCAAAACGCCGATGACCTCAAGCAGATGGTGTCTAACGAGGCCCAGGGACTCATTTTTAAGAACGAGAATGATCCTCGTATTACCCGAGTCGGGCAGTTTTTGCGGAAAACGAGCCTAGACGAGTTCCCTCAGTTCTGGAATGTGCTGAAGGGAGACATGAGCTTGGTCGGTACTCGTCCTCCCACGGCGGATGAGGTCTCTCGCTACAGCCCCCATCACTGGCAGCGGCTGGATGTGAAGCCTGGCATCACTGGTCAGTGGCAGGTGAGTGGGCGTTCAGCGATTAAAGATTTTGAGGAAATCGTTCACCTAGATCTTCACTACCAGGCGATTTGGTCACCCTGGTACGATCTTCAGGTTATTTTGAAAACGATTACCGTTCTCCTGAACCGGAGTGGAGCCTATTGAACTGACGACTATTGCAGGGAACCGTGGCCTTCTGGTGCGTCAGTATCGGTGGCAATCACCAGATTGTCGCGATGGACAACGGTATCTGCTCCCGCGTAGCCTAAAATTCCCGGAATGTCTTCCGACCGGTGACCTAGGATCAGTTTGAGATCCTCAGTATTATAATTAACGATGCCCCGGGCAATATCTTCACCCGTGGCATTACAAAGAACGACGGCATCCTGAGCCTCAAAGTCCCCCTCAATGTGGGTAATGCCTGCGGGCAATAGTGATTTGCCGCCCCGTAGGATGGCTCGACTGGCCCCCTGATCGAGATAAAGCCGACCAGTGGGGGCTAGCCCTGCGGCAATCCAGCGTTTACGTGCTCGTCCAGGGTGGGGAGACGGGGCAAACTGGGTACCGATCTCCTTTCCTGCTAATGCTTTAACGATGTTTTGGGGTTGACGACCATCGGTGATCACCGTACGTACCCCAGCGGCAGTGGCAATTTGAGCGGCTTCTAATTTTGTCAGCATGCCACCGGTGCCCCAGGCTGACCCCTGCCCGCCTGCCCCGGCCTTGAGGGCCTGAATATCGGCCAGGCGGTCGATGGAAATAATGGGCTGGGCATCGGGGTTAGATCGAGGGTCTGCGGAGTAGAGGCGGTCGACGTCCGTGAGCAGAAATAGCCACTGCGCTCCGATCAAGCTGGCGACTAGGGCTGATAAGGTGTCGTTGTCACCAAATCTCAGTTCCTCTACGGCAACGGTATCGTTTTCGTTCACGATGGGGATGACGCCCAGCTGCAAGAGCTGACGGAAGGTGCGGTAACTGTTAACGTAGCGCGATCGCTGCGCTAGGTCGCTACGCGTCAGCAGAACCTGGGCAATCGGTTGATTCAGGGCTGAGAAGAGGTCATCGTAAATACGCATCAGGCGACCTTGGCCCACGGCGGCTACGGCCTGCTTCATGGCTAGGGTTTTGGGCCGCTCCGTCAGGTTTAAGCGCCGACAACCAATGCCAACCGCCCCCGACGACACCAGGACGACCTGGTGTCCTTGGTGGCTAAGGGTGCAAAGGGTTTCAACCAGACCAGCTAGGGTAGAGAGCGCAAATTGACCCGGAGTAGTGCCGGTTAGGCTAGAGGTGCCGATTTTAACGACCAGGGTTTGAACTGAGCTCACGGGCAACTAGAAAAATGAAGAGATATAGCCCTGGCAGTATAGCAATCACCCTGGAGCTTGGGACGCTGGGGTTGGCCCTGGGAAGTCATTATCGCTATAAAAACATTGGGTGCTAACCCGAAAGCTAACACCCAAAACAGAGTTATTAAAGTCAAGAGCCTCTATAAGCTGGCTCTTATTTATGTTTCTCTATTATCGCAGCCGGAATTAAGGTTGCAAATCAACTCTAATATTTTCTTTATATTTAGCCTCACAAACTTTTTCAGACTAATCGTTGAGTTTTGTAAAGGCCTTTGGCCAGGGCCACTGGGGCTTTCCCGGCGGGGTGTTTGGGGCCGCCGGTTCTATAGGGTGACGCCAAGATATTGAGAAATCATCACTTCAATGGCGCGGATG
>JAIXUR010000595.1 GCA_027483425.1 Cyanobacteriota bacterium
CAGCCCACCAGCCTGGCGCATGCCGCCCCCCAGTAGCTTGCGGTGACGGCGAGCCTGGTGAATAAACGCCTCACTACCCACCAGCACCGAGCCCACGGGGGCACACAGCCCCTTGCTGAGGCACACGCTGACTGAGTCGACGGCGGTAGTAATGGCGGTGGGGGCTACGCCTAGGGCCGTTACCGCATTAAACAGTCGCGCTCCATCTAGATGCACCCTGAGCTGGTGCTGCTGTGCCAGGGCGCTGATCGCGGCAAAATACTCGGGCGCGATCGCCGCGCCGTTGTTGCCACCGGAGCTGTTCTCGAGCAGAATCAACCGGCTGTGGGGCAGGTGGGGGTTATCGACCCGCAGAGCGGCTTTGATGCGAGCCAAGTCCATCTGTCCTCGGCTATCGGTGGGGAGGGGGCGAGGGGTAATGCCGCCCAGCACCGCAATGCCCCCGGCCTCCCAGCAGAAGGTGTGGGCGTCTTCGCCAAGAATGGCTTCGTCGCCCCGCTGGGCGTGGGTGAGGGCGGCGATCAGGTTGCCCTGGGTGCCGCTGGTGACAAACAGTCCGGCCTCCTTGCCCAGCAGGTTGGCGGCCAGGGCCTCCAGCTCGTTAACCGTGGGGTCTTCGCCGTAGACGTCATCGCCCAGTTCGGCGGTGGCCATGGCCTCAACCATGGCGGGGGTAGGCCAGGTGACGGTGTCGGAGCGAAAGTCGATGGAGGGGTGGATGGTGGCCATAGGAGAGTACTGTATTAATCCGATTTAATCCGACATTAACCGAAGCTTGAGCTAGGGATAAGTACTGCGTGTGACGATGCGACTGATGAGATCGCCGATTCGAGCAACCTTGAACGTTGACACCGGGTTAACCCCTCTGAGGAGAACGCAATGTCTATAACGACTCTAAAGTCACCCTCTACATTTAGGCTGTTGTCGGTGGTAGCCGCTGTGGCCCTGACCGGGTTGGCTAGCTGCCGTCCAGCCGGTTCCCCCGATGGTAGTGATTCTGTCATTACCCAGTCCATCGCCCTCACCGGAGCCGGGGCCTCATTCCCCGCGCCACTGTACCAAAACTGGGCGATTCAGCTGGCTCAGGTCGAGCGAAATTTGCAGGTGAACTACCAGTCTATCGGCAGCGGGGCGGGCATTGAGCAGTTTACGGCTGGCACCATAGACTTTGGGGCCAGCGACACCGCCATGACCGACGCCCAGATGGCGGCGGTCACTCGGGGAACCCTGCTGCTGCCGATGACGGCGGGCAGCATTGTCATGGCCTACAACCTGGCGGGGGTAGAGACTGGCCTGAAGCTGACCCGCGACGCCTACGTGGGCATTCTGAGCGGCAAAATTACAACCTGGAACGATCCGGTGATCGCCGCCGCTAATCCCGGTGTCACCCTGCCGGATCAGCGCATTACTGTGGTGCATCGCTCCGACGGTAGCGGCACCACGGGCGTGTTGACCAAACACCTGAGCGCCATTAGCCCAGAGTGGGAAAGCTCCATTGGCCAGGGTAACGCGGTCGAGTGGCCCACCACCGGCAACTTTGTGGGGGCGCGGGGCAATGAGGGTGTAACCGCCCAGATTCAAAACGTGAATGGGGCCTTTGGCTACGTGGAGTACGGCTTTGCCACCAACAATGGCCTGGCGGTAGCGGCCCTGGAGAATCAATCGGGCAACTTTATTGTTCCCAGTGACGAAAGCGCTAGGGCTACCCTGGAGGCGGTGGAGCTACCCGATAATCTGCGGGCCTTTATCACCGACCCGGAGGGGCCAGACTCGTACCCCATCGTCACCTACTCCTGGATGATGATGTTTAAGGAAAACCCCGATGCACCCAAGGCGATCGCCCTGGAGCGGTGGATTGAGTTTGGCCTCAACGAAGGCCAAGACCAGGCCGAGCCCCTGGGCTATGTGCGCCTGCCGGATGCTGTACGGCAGCGGGTGGCCGAAGCGGCGGACGGGATCAGCCCCGACTACACGATTACGCTCAAGTAGCGATCGCCCCGGTCGTTCCAGCCAGTCGCTCCAGGTCATACCTAACCTGGAGCGACTGGGATGCTAGGATCCTGTCTCGACGAGCCCTAGCCGTTTTGCCACCCCGGCCAGCGACAGGCCCTGCACCAGCACCGACACCAGCACCGTAAAAAACACCACGTTAAAAATTTGCTGGCCACCGCTAATGCCCGCCGTGAGGGGCACCGTAGCCAGCACAATGGGCACCGCCCCCCGCAGCCCGACCCAGGCTAGGAATCCCTTTTCGGCTAGGGGCATCGACACCGGAGCCAGGCAGAGAAACACGCTCACCGGGCGGGCAACCACCATGAGAAACAGGGCGATCGCCAGCCCCACCCCGGCAATGCCCAACAGCTGCGATGGAAACACCAGCAACCCCAGCACCAAAAACATCACGATCGACATCAGCCAGCCCAGCCCGTCGTGGAAGCTGAGAATCACCTCGCGCTGGGTGATAGGCAGATTGCCCAGCACAATGCCCGCCACGTAGACCGCCAAAAACCCATTGCCTCCCAGCCGGTCGGTCAGGCCAAAGGTAATCAACAGCAGGGCCAGGGTGGTAATCGGGTAAAGGGCGGGCACATTCAAGCGAATGTGGTTCACCACCCACACCATGGCCCGCCCGGCCCCATAGCCCACCAGCCCACCGACCACCAGCTGTAGCACCAGGGACCCCAAAAAGCCCCCCACCGAAAAATTGTCTGTGGTCAAAACCTGCACCACGTTGGTGGTGAGCAACACCGCCATCGGGTCATTGCTGCCCGACTCAAACTCGAGCAGGGGCTGTAGCTCTCCCCGCAGGCTGAGGTGACTCGATCGCAGAATCGAAAACACCGCCGCCGCATCGGTGGAGGACACGATGGTGCCCAGCAGCAGCCCCTCGACCCAGCTCAGGCCGGTGGTGCCCAGGTCAAAGTTGGCAAAGGTGCCCAGCATAAACCAGGCAAAGGTGCCCAGCAGCAGGGCGGTCAGGGCCACCCCCAGGGTAGACAGGGTGAGGCCAATGCCCAGCACCGGGCGCACCTGCCGCCACTCGGTATCAAGCCCCCCGGCAAACAGAATCATAATCAGCGATCCATCGCCGATGGCGCGGGTCAGCTCGGGGTTGTCGAAGTACAGACCGCCCGGCCCTTCCGAACCCGCCAGCATGCCCACCACCAGAAACAGCAGCAGGGCCGGCAGGCCAAACTTAGCCGCTACCTTGCTGGCCAAGACCCCCGCCAGCAGCAGCACTCCCCCCAGGGTGATCGCCAGACTAAAGCTCATGATGGCGATCGCTCCTCGATCACGCGTCCAGGGCTGACGAAGGACATGCCCTGCTGAGAGGCGGTGCTGATCATCACCGCTTCGATCACCGGGGCGCTGACCGGAGCGGTGGCTTGCCACCCGACGATGAAATTCGCCCCGACCCCACCGGCAACGTTGGTGCGATCGACCACCACCTCAGTGGAGGCCAGGGGGCCGAGCTGAATCGGCTGGTCGAGGTAGACCCTAATGCGATCGCCCCCCGAGTTGTAGTAATTCAGCGTATCGATCACGATCGGCTGGCTGCGATCGGTGTTGCGCAGACTGAGGGTCACCGTGAGCTGAAAGGCCCGGTTTTGGTCAGAGTCAAAAATCTCAGAATACACCGGCACGTAGACGGTTTGCCCTTGAACCGGGGCCGCTGGCACCGTGGCTAGCACCGTCACGCCGGGGCGATCGCCAAACCGCTGCTGGGCAGACAGATCCGGCGTCGGGCTGGTCGCTGGAGCCTGCGTCGCACAGGCCGACAGCAGGCCCAGACTTAGGCTCAGACCTAGGCCCAGTAGTAGCACTTCCAGTCTTGCCATCGGACGCTCCTGTTAATTATCTACTTGTGCGGGTTGTGCAGGCGGAAGGGGGAGAAGAATTCAAAGTTCAAAATTCAAAGTTCAAAATTTCCTCACCCCATTTCTTCATGACCAAATCGCGCTGCCCGTCGTTTGGAGCCAAACATGTGGGCGTACACAAAGGAAAACTCGCAGCCCGCAAAGAAAATCTGGCAGGACAGAAAGATCCACAGCATCAGAATCATGACGCTGCCGATGACGCCGTAGGAGACAAAGCGGCTGCCCAGACTGATAATGCTATTGCTGGTCAGCCATTGCAGCCCCGCCAGCAACAGGGTTGTCAGCAGGGCGCCGGGCCAAATATCGCGCCAGGAGAGCTTGATCGAGGGCAAAACTCTAAACAAGGCGGCGATCGCCAGGCCCAGCACAAAAAATGACCAGCCCGCCTGCAAGCCCTCGCTGAGTGAGGCCTGGTCAATATTCAAGAAAGCAAAGGTCTCTTGAAAGGTATTGACCAGGGTGAGAATGATCTTAATGAAGATTTCAGACAGCAGAGAGGCCAACAGCAGCAGGGCCGTCCCCAGCACCAGCACAAAGGATGACAGTTTATTGACCACAAAAAAGAGCGCCATTCGGGTTGGCGACCCGGCCTCGCTAACGCGGCTGGGAGACTCCCAAATTTTGTTCACCGATCGCTTCAGAATGACAAAGATCGTGCTGGCCGCCAGCAGCAGGATGCCGGTGCCCACCAGGCCAGCCCCGACGCTGTTTTCGTTGAGGGCAATAATGGTGTCTTTGATCAGGGCGTGGACCTCGGAGGGCAAAAAGCGCACAATCACATCTTGAATGGCGTCAAAGGCCTCACTATTGGGCCCCACCAGCGCCCCAATAATGCTGAGAATGACCAGCAGTAGCGGAAACAGCGAAAACAGTGCGAAGTAGGACAGCTCCGCCGCCATGCCGGGGGCGTTGTCGCGATCCCACTTGAGCCAGGTCTGAATCAGCAGCTGGGCGGGTTTGGAGGGGAGGATCTGGGTGCGCAGGTAGGGCAGCAGGCGCGATCGCACGTAGTTCAGCATGGGTGGTGGGGCAGAGAAACCGATGGTATTATCGCCCACACCTGGGGTAGGTGCGGAAGGAATTGGCACAATCAGTCCCCCATTCTTGAGTCAGGGGGTGATCAATGGGTATTAAAACGGCAGAATTCACCGACGGCAGGGGTTTGGGCAGTCGGCCTGTAGTTTTCGTCCGTCCGATGCGGGGTTGGACTGGGCAACTCGGCACTTGACTCTTGTTTGCGCGATCGCTCGCCAGCGCCAAGGGGTGATCTGAATGGGGCTGGGGTAGCGATCGCAGTCTGGGCGAATCGGGGTTTTGGCCAATCACCCAGGTTTTGAACGGCTACACTCTGGGCGAGAAGGCAGG
>JAIXUR010000242.1 GCA_027483425.1 Cyanobacteriota bacterium
GGCAGCAGCGCGGGTGTGGGTGTCCACCGCTGCCTCTAGCTGGCCATCCACCAGGTAGACGATGCCCAGGGCGTTGAGGGCGGGCACGTGGTCGGGGCTGTGGGTAAGCGCGGTCTGTAGGGCCGCAGCGGCGGGGGCGGCGTGCCCGGCCAGGTGCTGAGTCCAGCCCAGGAGCACTTGGCCCTCGGGGTTGCGAGGGTCGAGGGCAGCGGCAATTTTAAGGGTGGCGATCGCGCGCTCAAAATCGCCCTCTTGGCGGAAGGTCAACCCTTCCTGGCGGTAGCGGGCCGCCGTCGCCCCATCGACCAAAAACGGAGGATAGGCGAGTGTCTCTAGGGCCGCTGGGGATAGCGCCGTCGGCTGCCACGGCACCGCCGCTTCGCGCTGGCAACTGACTAGGGTCAGGGCCGCGTAGAGTATCCAACTGGAGGGTTTTCCCATCGCCATGGTTTTGCTGGGTTGATAGCGGTGCTCGCTCGAATGAAGTATGGGTAAGGGCCTGAAGCGCCTTGTTTTAAGGGAGTTCCTAGAGATGTTTGAACAGGCTACTCCCCGGTGCTATTAGTCCTGAAGCCCCCGTCAATGTCCCCGTCAATGCCCTGGGGATGAGCCCCTGACACTCCAGTTACGGGGCTTCTGGATCGGGTAAAAGCACGCGCAGCACCTCGGTGATGGTCTCGCCTTTATTGGGCTTAACCATGCGATCGCTCTCGCCCGTTCGTCCCTGGCGCGGCACCGAGTCTACCGGTACCACCGCCGTACGATTGCCGCTGGTGAACAGGGTAATCGTCTCCTGGGGTACCGCCGGTACCAGGGCCACCAGGCTATCGGTCTTGAGGCTGAACTGGAAGGATTGGGTGCCAATATCGCCCCGTTTGGCCACCCGCAGCCCCTCGACCGGCAGCCGCTTGGCGTAGCCCGCCGCCGTCACCAGCAGCAGGCATTCTTTGCTCGACTGCACCGCCACACAGCCCACCAAGGTTTCCTGCTTACCCATGCGAATGCCCTGGGGCCCCTGGGCGGCCCGGCCCATCACCGCTAAGTTGTCGTCGTCGAGGGGAAACCGCAGCAGCCGCCCGCCGGTCGTTCCTAGCACCAGGTCATCGCCAAACTCCGCCAGGGTGACGTGGGCCAATTCATCGCCGTCTTTGACCTTGATGGCTGTTAACCCGCGCCCGGTGAGGTTGATGAATTCCTTCAGGGGGGCGCGCTTAATTTTGCCCCGGCGGGTAACCAAAATCAGATCTTGCTCGAGCCGGTCGTCGCGAATCACTAGCTGGGCGACGATCGCCTCAGCCTCCGGGGGCACGGAACCCGGCAGCAGGTTCACCAGGGGCGCGCCTTTACCCTGGCGCGGGTTGGCCGGAATGGTCTCTACCGCCACGGTAAAGGCGCGGCCATCGCGGGTGAGGGTCAGCACCTCCTGGTTGGTGAGGGCGGGTTCAACCTGCACCACCGGGTCATCGTCGACGTCGTGGAGTTTGGGGTCGCTATCGATCTCTAGGCGCGCCTGCCGCCGCTGGTAGGCTTTCTGAGAAAACCGCCGCACGTAGCCCTTTTGGGTGAACTCTACCACCGCCGCTTCTTCGACGGCCTCGGCGATGATCTCCTCCACCTGCTGGGATTCCTCGGCCCGCTGGGCCTCGGTTTGAATGCGGGTACGGCGGGGATCGGTGAATTTCTTTTTCAGGCTCCGCAGCTCTTTTTTCATCGCCTTGAGCAGCTCATGGCGGTCGGCCAACAGCACCTGCAGCTCGTCTCGGCGCTGGCTGAGTTCGGCAAAGTCGGTCTCTAGGCCCTGGCGCTCTAGGCCGGTGAGCCGCCGCAAGGGCATGGCCAAAATGGCGTCGGACTGGCGATCGCTGAGATCAAACCGCTGCTGGAACTGCTGCTTGGCGGTGGTGCCATCGGGGGCATTACGCAGTATGTCGATGATGGCGTCGAGGTTGTTGAGGGCGGTCAGGATCCCCTCGGTGATGTGGAGCTTGGCTTCGGTTTTGTCGAGCTGGTTTTGGTAGTGGCGGGTGAGGGTGGTTTCGCGGAAGCTGAGAAACGCCTGCATGACATCGCGCAGGGGCAGTTGGCGGGGCTGGCCGTTATCTAGGGCCAGCATAATGACGCCAAAGTTGCTTTGCAGGGGTGTGGTGCGGTAGAGGTCTTGTAGCACCCGCTGGGCCGGAGCATCACGCTTGAGTTCGATCACCACCCGCATGCCGTCGCGATCGCTCTCGTCGCGAATATCGGCAATGCCCTCTAGCCGCCCAGCATTGACCAGCTGGGCAATTTTCTCAATCCACCCCGCCTTGTTCACCTGGTAGGGCAGCTCGGTGACCACAATGGCGTTGCGCCGCTGCCGCCCTTTACCGGGGTGAACCTCTTCAAACTGACAAATGCCGCGAATGGGAATGCTGCCCCGCCCGGTTCGGTAGGCCTCGAGAATGCCCTCGGTGCTGATAATTTCGCCCCCGGTGGGAAAGTCGGGGCCGGGAATGAGGCGAAACAGCTCGTCGTCGGAGAGGGTGGGGCGATCGATCAGGGCAATCAGCCCATCGACCACCTCGCCCAGATTGTGGGGTGGAATGTTGGTGGCCATGCCCACGGCAATGCCCGAGGAGCCATTCAACAGCAGAATGGGCAACTGGGTGGGCATCACCACCGGCTCCTGCTGGGAGCTGTCGAAGTTGTCGATGAAGTCGACTAGGGCCTCGCTAATATCCCCCAGCATAGCCTCATGGCTGATCGGGGCCAGGCGCGTCTCGGTGTACCGCATGGCGGCGGGGGGGTCGTTATCCACCGAGCCAAAGTTACCGTGGCCATCGAGCAGGGGGTAGCGGCTCGAGAAGGTCTGCACCAGGCGAACCAGGGCGTCGTACACCGACTGGTCGCCGTGGGGGTGGTATTTGCCGAGCACATCGCCCACGACGCGGGCGCATTTTCGGTAGGGGCGATCGGGGGTGAGCCCCAGTTCGTGCATGGCGTAGAGAATGCGCCGATGCACCGGTTTAAGGCCGTCGCGCACGTCGGGCAAGGCCCGGCCCACGATCACGCTCATGGCGTATTCCAGATACGACCGCTGCACCTCGGTATGGAGTGAGGTAGGCACTATTTGCCCGGCGGCAAGCATGTCGAGTTGGTCGGCCATGGGCGGTGTTCCTGGTTGACAATAGGGTCAGTGGGGCGGGGGCGATGGGGTGGAGACCGGGTGGTCGTTGAGCTTAGCCCCAAGGCTGGGCCAAAACAACAGTTTGAGGTTCAACTCTACGGTCTAATTTAATAGGTCTTCACGGATTGGCGTTAACAATGCTGTAACTTATAGGCAAGCCTAGGGCCATGGCAAGCCTCTCGGCCGGTTAATCTACCGAAATCGAACTGCCGAATCGAGGCGTGGCCCTGGGGGCTCATCTCTACTCTGCACTGTCCAGACCCTGGGCAGCTGTTCAATTTATAGTCTTTTGATTAGGTTCTTCTAGCATTTTCAGCCGATAACAGGGATTAGACACACGATGAAGACCGTCTTACTGGTGGAAGACGACCTGGTAAATGCTCGGGTGTTTTCTAAAATTTTGACCAAGCGGGGTGGCCTGGCAGTCAGGCACACCGAAGATGTGGAAGAGGTGATGGCCATTGCCCGCAGCGGCGAGGTAGATGTGGTGTTGATGGATGTGTCGCTGGCCCACAGTATGTACCAGGGCAAGCCCATGGATGGTATCAAGATTACCCAGCTGCTGAAGGGCGACCCGGCTACGGCCAACCTGCCGGTCATTTTGGTGACCGCCCACGCCATGGACGGCGATCGCGAGACGTTTCTCAGCCAGAGCGGTGCCGATGGCTATATTTCTAAGCCGGTGATCGACCATGAGGAGTTTGTGAACCAAATTAAGGCGACGATGAGATAAGTACACTTGTACTTTATTCGCCTCGTTTTCGCAAGCTGTTCAGGCGGGGGTGGCCGGATCGGTGAATTGGGGTTGGGGAGCTGCTGGGAGCGATCGGGGCTGTTCCGGTATCGAGGTCGACGCCAATTGTCAGGGTTTGTGAACTTATCCCCCAAAGGCGATGACGGTGGCGATTATTTTGTAAAAATAGATACAGAAACTTCTGATTCCTCCCTAGATTTTCCTGGCTCCTTTCTGTCCCAGCGATGCCTAGGGGTGACCATCATCGGTTCTGTCCCGCTGTGAGGCGATTCCATGGCCCTTCAACTCAAACCTCAGGCTGAACTAGCTACCGCCCTAGCCTGGCACTCGGTTTGCGCCCTGACCTACACCCGTGACACCTGGGTTAAGCTCACCACCTTGCCCAGCCCCTACGCGGCCGCCGAAGCCAAGCTGCTCTGCCCAGCGTCCTCCGATAGCTGGGTGGTCTGGGTACCCGATCACGGTGAGGCGGTGGTGAACAAGCGCGACTTTTACCTGTAATGGTTACCGAATCGCCCACCGAATCGCCCATTGATTGGGATGAGTTGTTTGAGTACCTGCCGGGAACTATGGTTGAACTCCTGGATCAGCCCGGTCGGATCTACACCATTGAGGGCTACGAGGCCACCCTGGTGCCACCGATCTGGCTGGAGAATGACCCGCGCCCCCGGTACCCCCACGAGCTCAGCATTGTCTCGCGTCAGCAGGCTCGGGTGTGTGACCTGATGGCTGACGCCGTATCGATCTAGGGACTGACCTAGGATCGTGGATTAAATAACTTGTGACGGTTGGATTCTCTGCGAGGGCGAACAACCGTTCGCCCCTACCCAAGAATTTCATCTTAATAAATCCACATTCCCTAGGGCCTGCCGGTCGGCTCGTCCTTGGCGGGTAGCGCCAGGGGATAGTCTTCTGGATCGCCCGCCGACCATTCCCACATCGAGCCCGCGTAGTTTTTGGCCTCAAACCCCAGATCTACCAGCACGGTGGTCAGCCACCCCGATCGCACCCCGCCCGTACAGTAGGACACGATCACGGCATCGGTGGCAATGCCCCGTGATTGGAGCAGGGCCGCGATCGCCGGGCGCGGCAGCAGGCGACCCTCGGCATCCATAAGCTCCCGGTAGTAGAGCTGAATCGCGCCGGGAATGTGGCCGCCCCGCCGTTCGCCGTAGGGTACAGCGCCCTCAAATTCGCGGCGTTCTCGGGCATCGACGATCACCAGGGTGTGGGTATCGAGGGCGCGGCGCAGTTCGGCCTGGGAAATTTCCCACTGGTGGGTGCGGTGCACGACAAAATCGCCGGGGAGTGGGGCTGTCCTTGGCCCAATCGAGGCTAAGGACAGCCCGGTTTGGCGCAACGCCGCCGCGCCCCCGTCCACCAAAACCGTCTGGCGATGGCCCAGGCTGCGCAGCATCCAAACCACGCGACCGTCTTGCCCCCAGCCGTTGACGGGGTCGCCCACCACCACCACCGGCTGCGACCCAGAGACCCCGATCGCCTGGAGTCGCTGGGTCAGGGCGGAATCGTCCGCCAGCAGTTGGCCCTGGTGGGGGTCGGTCGATGGGGAGAAGTCTTGCCAGCGGATTGCGATCGCACCGGGGATGGGCTCGCGCTGGCGCAGGGGGCGATCGCGCCCATCCAGCACCAGCGCCCCCTGCTCGATCAGGTACCAGGCCTGGGCCGGGCTGACCACCCACTGGGTGGTCAGTTGCGCGGGCGTCACGGCCTCGGTAGTTTCGCTAGGAACGGGGCGGGGGGCGGGCTGGGGAACCTGGGCCAGTAGCCGGGCCGGGTTGCCCTGGCAGGCCCCCAACAGCACCGCTAGACCCAGGCCCACCACCCGATGGCGGGAGCCCGGCTGAGCCCTGGATTTACGGCTTTGGTAGCGAGTCTGGGGCTGATTTGGGGTCATATTCTCCCTGCTGTTGAATGAGTTTGGCCACGAGCCCCGTCCAGCCGGTTTGGTGGCTGGCTCCCAGCCCCGCCCCGCTGTCGCCGTGGAAGTATTCGTAAAACAGAACGTAGTCGCGCCAGTGGCGATCGTGCTGCAGGGGCGGGCAGCCGCCGTTGACCGGGCGTTCCCCGGTGGCATCCTGCTCAAAAATAGCAATCAGCCGCTGGGAAAGCTCACTGGCCACCTGCCACAGGTTCATCCAGCGGCCTGACCCGGTGGGGCACTCCACCTGGTAGTCGTCGCCCAGGTAGTGGTGAAACCGCTGCAGCGATTCAATCATCAGGTAGTTGACCGGAAACCAGATCGGCCCGCGCCAGTTGGAGTTGCCGCCAAATAGGCCGCTGCTGGACTCGGCGGGTTCGTAGTCAACCCGGTATTCCTGGCCATCGGCCTGGAAGGTGTAGGGATGATCGGCGTGGTACTTCGACAGGGCGCGAATGCCGTAGGGACTGAGAAATTCTGACTCATCCAGCAGTTTTTCGAGCAGGCGGCGCAGGCGATCGCGGGGCTGCACCTGGCCCAGGGTGGCATAGCAGAGGGCCAGCATGCGCCGGGCCCCCTGGCCCTCGGTTTCCATGCAGGCCACGTTGCGCTTGAGGGCCGGGCGATTTTGAATGAACCACTCCAGCCGTTGGGCGAAGTTGGGCAGGCGGGCCAGGGTGGCGGGCTCCAGCGCCATCACAGCACAGAGGGGAATCAGCCCCACTAGGGAGCGAATTTTCATTTGAATGCGATGGCCCGAGGCCTGCCCCAAAGGCCCATCGCCCTGGGGCAGGTGCAGCACGTCGTAGAAAAAGCCGTCTTCCTCGTTCCACAGGCGGGTTTGGTCGTCGCCGATGTGGTTCATGGCCTCGGCAATGTAGATAAAGTGCTCAAAAAATTTGGTGGCCATGTCTTCGTAGACGGGGTTTTCGATCGCCAGCTCCAGGGCTATTTCCAGCATGTTGAGGCAGTACATGGCCATCCAGCTGGTGCCGTCGGCCTGCTCCAGGGTGCCGCCGGTGGGCAGGGGGGCACTGCGGTCAAAGACGCCGATATTGTCGAGGCCGAGAAACCCGCCCTCAAACACGTTTTTGCCGTCGGCGTCCTTGCGGTTGACCCACCAGGTAAAGTTCAGCAGCAGCTTTTGAAAGACACGCTCTAGAAAAGGGCGGTCTCCCTGGCCGGTCATTTTCTGATCGATTTTGTACACCCGCCAGGTGGCCCAGGCGTGCACGGGCGGGTTGACATCCCCAAAGGCCCACTCGTAGGCGGGCATTTGCCCGTTGGGGTGCATGTACCACTCTCGGGTCAGCAGATCGAGCTGCTGCTTGGCAAACTCGGGGTCTACCATGGCCAGGGGAATGCAGTGAAAGGCCAGATCCCAGGCCGCAAACCAGGGGTATTCCCAGGTGTCGGGCATGGAGATAATGTCGGCCCCATCCAGGTGTCGCCAGTGGTAGTTGCGCCCGTGGATGCGATCGCGCGGCGGCGTGGGCATGGTCGGGTCGCCCTGGAGCCAGCCTTCCACCGAGTAGCGATAGACCTGCTTACTCCACAGCAAACCGGCGATCGCCTGTCGCTGGATCCGCCGCTGATCGTCACTGATCTCAAAGGGGGTGAGGGCGGCGTAGAACGCATCCGCCTCCTGACGCCGAGCGTTCAGAATGGCGTCAAAATCTGGCCCTAGGGGATCCTCCACCTTCGCCCGGTTTGTCAGCCGCAGACGCACAGTTTGGCTTGCCCCTGGGGCCAGGGTGAGCTGGTAGTGGGGCGAAACCTTGGTGCCCACCTGGGCAGGATTCACCGCCTCCCGTTGGCCGTGAATCACCGCGTTGTGAATGCCGTCTTTGACGTAGGGCGAGGCATTGTCTACCC
>JAIXUR010000295.1 GCA_027483425.1 Cyanobacteriota bacterium
CCAAGCCAAGCCCCCTCAGCCCAGAGAAACGCCCCTAGCGCTTGCCCTCAAACGTCTGATACCACAGCCAGTTGCCCGCCACCGTTAGGATCAGGGCCAGACCACCGCCACCCCAGCCGAGGGCCGGCTTGTAGCCGCTCAGAGCCAGAGTGGCCATCCAACGATGGGTGAGATCGCTAGCCACCAGCCCATCGGCGATCGCAGGAAAGAGGTACATCAAGGCCGCTCCCACGATCAGCCAACCCACCATGGAGGCCAGGAGAAACCAGGTTTTTGCCATTGATTGACTGCCCATACTGGTTGTAATCTCCCTTACCGTTCCATCGCCTCTAGGGCCTTGGGCACGGCGGCGGTCAGCACCTCGCAGCCCGTTTCGGTCACCAGCACATCATCTTCAATGCGAATGCCAATGCCCCGCCAGCGATCGTCGATCGGGGGCTGCCCCTCCACCGGCTCGTAGGTGGGCGAGATATAAATACCCGGCTCTACGGTGACCACATTGCCCACCTCAAAGGGCTTCCAGGTTTTATCGGGGTTGCGCAAAATGCCCGCGTCGTGCACATCTAGGCCCAGGAAGTGGCCCGTGCCGTGCATAAAGAACGCCTTGTGCTTCTTCTCTTCAATCAGGGTATCCACGGAGCCGTGGAGCAGCCCTAGCTCCACCAGCCCCTCGGTAATGGTGCGGGTGGAGGCATCGTGAAACTCGTTGAAGGGGGCCCCGGGCTTGACGGCGGCGATCGCCCTCAGCTGCGCCTCTAGCACCAGTTCGTACAAAATGCGCTGCTCATCGCTAAAGCGCCCCCCCACCGGAAACGTGCGGGTAATGTCGGCGTTGTAGTAGTCGTAGGCGCAGCCGGCATCAATCAGCAGCAGGTCGCCGTCCTGCATCTGGCAGTTGTTTTCCACGTAGTGCAGAATGCAGGCGTTCACCCCCGAGGCCACAATGGAGGTGTAGGCCGGCCCCATGGCCCCCTCCAGACGAAAAATATGCTCGATTTCAGCCTGAATTTCGTACTCGTAGCGGCCTGGGCGAGCGATGTCGCGGGCATGGTTGTGGGCCTTAGCGGAAATGGCGATCGCCCGGCGCAGCCGCTCCAGCTCCTCCGGCGACTTGACCCGGCGCAGGGTCTGCATCATCAGGGTGGCATCTTCCAGGGCCACGGGGCCGGTACCGCGCTTGTAGTAGGTGGCCAACAGGCGCTGCCAGTGGCGCAGCACCGTGTTGTTCAGGGCCTGGTCATGGCCAAAGTGGTAGTAGAGGCGATCGGCTTTCTCGAGGTACTTGGGCAGATGCTCGTTGAGTTCAGCGATGGGGTAGACCTCGTCGGCCCCGTACTGCTCCTTGGCCTGGTCGACCCCCACCCGATAGCCCGACCAGGTTTCTTTTTCAGGATCCTTGGGCCGCACGAAGAGCACAAACCGGTGCTCCTCATGGTGGGGGGCCAGCACCGCCACCGCCGCTGGCTCGTTAAACCCGGTCAGATAGTAAAAGTTGCTGTCTTGGCGAAAGGGGTAGTCGACGTCATTGTGCATCACCGCCGGGGGGGCGCTGGCAAAGATGGCGGTGCCGCCGCCAATCAATTCCATGACCAGCTGACGGCGATGGGTGTAGGCGGGGGACATGGCGGAGAGAGACATGGGCAGTGACGGAGCTGGGTGGATAACGAGCCTAGGCGGTGGGGTACTGGTAAACCTGAATCCGCATGCCCTGGGTGGGTAGGTCGTTGGGGCGCACCGTCAGGGTACCGCTCGAGGCGCGGGTCACCGGGGTGCCCTGCATCAGCGCCAGAAACTCATCCACCGAGGATAGCTCACAGGTATCGCTGGCGGCCGTCGTCAAATACTGAGTGGGAATAATGATCTTAGGCTTGAGGAGTTGCACCGCTTGAACTGCCTCAGCGGCGTTAAACGCCTTGGGCCCACCCCCCACGGGAACCAGCATGATATCGGGTCGGCCCAGCAAAATTTGTTCTTCGACATCCAACGGCGCGGCGGCTCCGCCTAGGTTGACGATGGTAACGCCCCCCTGGGTCCACTTCCACACGATGTTGTCGCCAAAGCGACGCCCCCCCTCGCGATCGTGGGGGGTGAGAATGCCCTGCACCTGGAGATTCTCAAAGTCGTAGACGCCGGGTTCGCTGAGCACGCGGGGTTCGCCGGGCAGATCGTCGAGGTAGCCTTCGTCAAACAGGAGGCTGCTGATCATCACAATGTCGGCGTCCACCGTCGGAGACGGCAAGCCCTGGGTACAACCAATGGGGCGAAAGGGGTTCACCAAAATCCGCCGCCCACTGCCGGTAAACAAAAAGGCCATGTGGCCTAGGCTCTTAATGGTGACGCCGCTGGTTTGGGCCTGGGCGGGGCCTAGGGTGGCCCCCAGCCCGAGGGCGGTCCCCAGACCAACCCCTGCGTAACCCATTAGTGTTCGCCGTTTCATCGGTTCTCTTACTCCCACACGGTACGGATAGCCTTGGCTAGATTAGTTTAGACCGCGAACGGCCGATTCGACCCTTGACTTGGGCCAGTCGTGGCGAATCGAGGCCCACTCCACAGGTCACACCCCAGGGGTGAGTCTGGCTCATCCCTAGGGCGATCGCCATCTAGAATCCCCTAACGATAGCTGAGTTCGGGGCTGGCCTTACCGCTCACCACCTCATCGGGCACCGCGAAGTCTTCCGCCACCAGGCGGGCCGTCATTTTGGCCGACATCATCACACTGGGGGTGCCCGCACCGGGCTGGGTGCCTGCCCCCACCAGGTACAGACCGCCGATGTCTTCACTGCGATTGTGGGGCCTAAAGAAGGCCGACTGCACCAGCAGCGGTTCAACCCCAAAGGCATTGCCCAGATAGGCATCCAGGGTGTGCTCAAAATAGTCGGGGGTGATGTAGCTCTGGCACACCAGCCGCTCCTTCAGGTTGGGCAGGTAGCCGCGCTCGTCGAGGAAGGTAAAGACCACATCCATTAGGCGATCGCCCACCTCGGCCCAGTCAATGCCCGAACCATTGTGGGGCACCGGTAGTAGGGTATAGGCCGCGTGGTGGCCCGGCGGTGCCAGGGACGGATCGGTCAGGGTGGGGATGTGAATGTACTGGGAGAAGTCGTCGGAGAGCACCTTGCGGCCAAAAATATCCTTCAGTAGCCCTTCATAGCGAGGGCCCAGAATAATGGTGTGGTGGCGCAGCTTATCGTTTTCTTTGCCGTCGGCCTTAAAGCCAAAGTAGATCACAAACAGCGACATCGACTGCTGAGTCAGCTTGACCCGCAGGTCGCTATTCCAAAACCGATATTTGGGCTCGATCAGCTTGCCGTAGGTGGTGGCCCAGTCGGCGTTAGAGACCACCAGATCGGCCGCCATGACCGTGCCGTCGGCGAGGGTGACGCCCGTCACCACTTTTTTGCCGCTCTCGCGGCTGACGTTAATTTGGCTAACCGGAGCGTTGTAGGCGATCGCACCGCCCAGCTCCTCAAACTTTTTCACAAAGCCCTGCACCAGGGCACCCGTGCCACCCATGGCAAAGTGAATGCCCCAGGTCTTTTCCACGAAGTGGATCATGGCGTAGATGGCGGGCACGGAGAGGGGGTTGCCGCCCACCAGCAGGGTCTCGAAGCTAAACACCTGGCGCAGCTTGTCGCTCTTAAAGTATTTGCTGCTAAAGCGAAACAGGTTGCGGACCGCACCTAGTTTCAGCAGGTCGGGGGCCACCTTGAGCATGGAGCCCACGGTGCCAAAGTGGGTATAGCCCAGCTCTAAAAAGCCCCGCTCAAAAATAGCTCTCGAGGCCTCGTGGAAGCGCTCGTAGCCCTCCAGATCCCCCGGCTCGCCCAGTTCTTCGATCTGCTGGCGGGTGTGCTCGGGGTCACCGTCGTAGTCAAAAAACGTCCCGTCGTCAAAGTAAATGCGGTAGAAGGGCAGGATAGGGACGATCTGTACGTAGCGGCTGGTGTTGGGGCCACCCGAAATGCCGTCCTTGATCCGCTTGCTCTCATCCACAATTTCGGTCGGGAAGTCATCGGCGGTCAGGTCGGCGCGATCGCGCCCTAGGGCAAACAATTCCTCAATAAAGTGGGGCACCGTAATCACCGTCGGCCCCATGTCAAAGGTAAAGCCATCGGTTCGCCGCACGTAGGCCCTGCCGCCAGGGGCATCTAGCTTCTCAACAATGGTGGTGTCAAACCCCAGGCTTTGCAGGCGAATGCCCATGGACAACCCACCGATGCCAGCCCCAATCACGATCGCCTGCTTCCGGCCCATGCTCGACTCCTGATAGAACTGTTACAAAGGTTAATAACTACTTCATATCTTACAGCCCCTGGCTACCCCTGGCTCTCCACCAAGGGCCTAACTCCGCGATCGCCCGGCTGAGAGTGCTCCCTTGATGCCTCACCAGGGCGCAAGCCCTGCACCCCTACCGGGGGGGTATTGTCTTCTCCGGGAATCTCCCCTACGGTCTCCGGATCCCAAAGAGAGGGGCCACCGCACAGGCAAACCCAGGTAGCAGCGGCGAGGTAATGGCATCCTGAGCTAGCAATGTGGCGACTAGAGTAAGCTGAGCCTGCTCACGGCGGTAGACTTCTACCCGCTGGGCCATCCGGTCTACAATCCAGTATTCCTCCACACCCTGAATCGAGTAGAGCTTGAGTTTGGCAGAACGATCGCGATCTTCGTTAGCCTTGCCCGGAGACAGCACCTCTACCACCAACTCTGGCGCACCCTTAAAATGACCCGCCTCATCCTGAATTTGGGCGATCCGGTCGTGGCTGCCCCACACCACGTCAGGCGATACATTATCGGCGTCTGAAAAAATCAGACCCGGCATAATCGAGGCTTCACCGAGGCCAGAGCTAACCGCCCACTGATCCAGAGCTGCAAAAATGCGGCCAGCCAGCTGTTGATGCTTATGGTGGGGCGATCGCGTCACAAATAACTCCCCGTCAACGATCTCGTAGCGAACCCACTCGTTGTCAGGCAGCGCTTCGATATCTTGAGTTGTCCAGCGAACCGGGCTGGTGGTAGGGCTCATGGCTAGGAGACCTAGGTCGGACTATGGTTTTTATTGTAGGCCAGGCGCATGCAGCAGGTGAGCATTCCGCTTCAGACCACCACCGGCACCGGCAGCGACACCAAAAAATTCCGCAAAATTTGCAGCCCCGACTCGGTGAGAATGCTCTCGGGATGAAACTGCACCCCCTGAATATGGGGGTAGTCGCGGTGCTGCACGCCCATAATGGTGCCATCTTCCACCCAGGCGGTAATGTCTAATACAGCGGGGCAGGTGGGGCGATCGATCACCAGACTGTGGTAGCGGGTGGCCAGGAAGGGATTGGCTAGGCCCGCAAACACCCCTTGGCCGGTGTGGTGAATCGGCGAGGTCTTGCCATGCATGAGTTCGGGGGCCCGCACGACCTCACCGCCAAACACCTGCCCCATGCTCTGATGCCCCAGACACACCCCTAGGATCGGGATGGTAGGGCCGAGCGCTTGAATCACCGCCAGGGAAACCCCCGAATCGTCGGGGGTGCCGGGGCCGGGCGAAATCACGATGCCGTCGGGCTGGAGAGCAGCGATTTGCTCGAGGGTAATCTCATCATTGCGAAACACCCGCAGATCAGCCGCCACGGGCAACTCGGCGCCCAGTTCGCCCAGGTACTGCACCAGGTTGTAGGTAAAGCTGTCGTAGTTATCAATAACTAAAATCATGGGACTAAAATCATGGGGCTACCATCACGGGGCTAAAGTCATGGCCGAAGCGGGCAAGGGCTAAAAAAGCTGGGGTTCTAGGAGCTGCCACAGGGGCGGCAGCAGCAAGCAGGCGGCGACCGATAGGGAAATAAAGGCAGAAATTAGCACAGCGGCGGCGGCACAGTCTTTGGCGATCTTCGCAAGCTCGTGGTAGGTCTGCTCCACCGCTAGGTCAACCACCGACTCTAGGGCCGTATTGATCAGCTCCATGGTCAACACCACACCGCAGGTGAGAATAATCACCGCCGTTTCGACCGGGGTCAGGCTGAGGGCGATCGCCAGACTGACCGCCAGGCTACCCACCACCACATGGATACGAAAGTTGCGCTGGGTGCGAAAGGCGTAGGCTACCCCCTGCCAGGCGTACTTAAAACTCACCAGGAGGTTCGTGGCCACCTGCCAGGAGAGCGTACGGTCAACGGGGGCTAAATCGGCTGGGGGGACTGGCACCACCGTCTCAGAATTTTCGCTGTAGAGGGTCATAGATAGTCTTAACAAGAAGCGATTCAGCAATAGGCCCCTATACCGTACCGCGGAGCCGGTATCAGGGATAATTTAGCCTACTTTTTCAGACTTTAATCCAGCCGCTGCCAGCAGTTCACTTTGTTTGGCCAACATCGTCGTGAGGGCGGCATCGTCGGGGTGATCCCACCCTAGCAGGTGCAAAAACCCGTGGGCCGCTAGCCACGCCATTTCCCAGCGCAGGGAATGGCCCGCCTCCTGGGCCTGGCGAGCTGCGGTATCCAGGGAAATAATGATGTCTCCCAAATAAAGTGGCTCGGTCGCGAGGAGCTCGTCGATCTGGGGAAAGTCCGTTTCCAGGGCAGCAAAGGAGAGCACGTCGGTGGGCTGCTCCAGGTTGCGAAACTGCTGATTGAGGGCGGCCATTTCGGCGTCGGTGGTGAGCTTCAGGGAAAGCTCATAGGCAGCCATGGGTGACCCCGCCAGGGACACCTGCTGCCCCCACTGGGTAAACCAGTCGTCCCATTCACTGACCGTAATGACCTCGGCGTCGGAATGGTCGGCCTCTAGGGCCACCTCCAGGGTGGGTCGGGGGAAGCTAGTGGTGGCCATAGTTAATGGGTCAGGTAGGCCAGGCCCACCAGCAAGGTCAGGAGCGCCGTCACGGTCAGCGAAAAGTGGAACAGCGACTTGCTCCCCTTCTTGACCATGTTGCGCATGGCCAGTTTGACAAAGCTGGGGGGGGCTTCGGACGGCGCGGCTGGGGAAGCCGGTGACTCGGTGGCGGTAGCGTCTAGGGACGGTGGGTCTTGGCTCATGGGAAACGATCGATAGGCTAGTAAATTCAATGTACCGGGTTTTATCGGTGGGTAGGGTATTGCCCAGGCACAATCACCCTACTCAAACCCCAACGTCGGTATAGCGCCAACCCTTCCCTAGAACGTCGGTAAAGAAACCCGGTTTCTCGGCCAGAAGGCCAGTCGTGCCGTTAGTGTAGGGACGAAGAAACAGGGTTTTGGACCATACTGTACCGGTGCTCTAGGGCCTAGGGCGGTTGTCCTGCCGTGGCATCATTCAGGGCCTCAATAGGTGGCCTGCAACCGACTCAGCAGGTAAG
>JAIXUR010000619.1 GCA_027483425.1 Cyanobacteriota bacterium
GGTGTTTGAAAAGTCAAGGAGCGTCTCAGACTATACCTTTGGAGTAGGCTAATATCTTCAAAATTCAGCGTTTTTGCTGTCTCTTAGCGGCAGACCATACCTGGGACAACCCTTTTCAAACACCCTCTGAGAATGATGTTGTCTTAGCTATCTGGAAATGACCCGAAGCCTAGATTGACGCAGAAAAAAAGGCTAGGGATCAAGGTTATCCTTCATAAAACGCAGTAAATCCCTAGTCCAGAGTAAGTATTTTTACTGCGACACCAGGGGTCTTTTGCCCCATTCCAGATTGTTTACAAAACTTAAGTAAATCTTTCTCTGGTCACAGTATTTTTGTGTAGAGACGACAAATAAACGATAAATCAAGGTCTAATAGGCTCGTCGGCCATGGGATTGCCCCTGAGAGCATCCTGGTCTCATTTGATTCGTAATAAAGCCTTAACTTACTTAATAAATTTCTCATGAAGGCGGTGATAGGATTTCCTCAACTAAGCTATTAGCTTTTCTCATCTTGCTGGTCGTTGTTTTCTGGAGAGCATAAGTCATGTCTAACCACCGCGTTGCAATCAAGCCCGAAACTCGGAACCATAAGGGATCTTTTGTGCAGGATGCCGCCTACGAACTCGTGAGTATTGAAGACTCCGGCTGGGCACTTATCTGTGTCGATGATGCAGTCTGCCACTATGTTGACCCCGACAATCTGGTGATGAAGAAGCTAGAGGACTAAGGGATCTGTAAACAAATAAAATCCCGGCGTCATTCCCGTGCAGGCGGGAATCCATGATGGATTAGCTCCTGTGGCCGGTATCTTATTTCAGCGCGAATTCCTAAGCTATCCTTGCTATCCTTCGGCCAGCTGTCTGCCGGATCGACCTCATCCAGGTCAGGCGGTGAAGGTTTGCCCGCAGAAACGCGCTAGGCGCCAATCTAGACTTGGTATACCAGGCAAGTTTTGGATGATGCAGTTAATAACTCTAGTCTTTTGGTAGGCTGCTCTCATCTCAGAGCAGCCTATTTTGTTCTAGGGGTTGGTGAAGTAACTTGTGAAGTGGTCTGTTAGGTACCTGTGTCCATGGCTGAAACGTCGAACCAAATGTCAATCCCCCAGCGGCTGTCTAACCTGATTAGCTGGATGTTGGTGGCCGATCTGGGGGTGGTGCTGTTGAGCCTGGGCTGGTTTTTAGTCGCGGTCTTGGGTCGTTCGATGAACCTAGATCTGGGGCTAGACCTCTGGTACTCGCTCTGGAACCCGCTGATTTTGCCAGCGTTGAGTGTGCTGATGGCGGGGGCGATCGCCAGCGGCATTGTCAGCTGGATCAGCCAGCGGCTTAACGCTAAAGCCGACCGCTCCTAACCGGCGGCTCGCCCTACCAGAGCCCCTGGGTGCGTGAATACCAACGTAGCAGCACCCGCGCCAGCCGCTGGGAGTGGTGCCGCACGGTGAAGTCGTCGCCCTCCTCCATGACGTTGGCGGCAATGATGCGGCGGCCCGAGTCGAGAATGGCGGTGCGATCGAGCAGCACTGGGCCGACCCCGGCCTTGGCGTAGTGGCTAATCACCGGATCCGAGGGCATGACCTTTTGCACCAGCACGGCGTCAAACAGGTAGCAGCCGCAGGCTGAGTCGATCGCCCGAATGTGGTCAGAGACCGAAAACCCATCGGTTTCGCCGGGCTCGGTCATAATATTGCACACGTAGATGCGGGGCACCCGCTGGGCGGCGATCGCCTTCACCAGGTCGGGCACCAGCAGGTTAGGAATAATGCTGGTGTAGAGGCTGCCGGGGCCCATCACAATATAGTCAGCCTCCTCGATGGCCTTAATGGCCTTGGGCAGTGCCGGGGGATTAGGGGGTAGGCAGCCAATGTGCACTATGCGGCCCCGAGCCTCGGTGATTTTTGACTCGCCGACAATGCGGCGGCCATCGCTGAGTTCGGCCCACAGCTGCACATCCATAGAGGTCGAGGGCAGCACCTGGCCGCGCACCGCTAGCACCTTAGAACTGGCCGCGATCGCCTGCTCCAGATCACCGGTAATTTCGTTCATGACCGTTAAAAATAGATTGCCAAAGCTGTGGCCCGCGAGGCCGCTGCCCGCCTCAAAGCGGTACTGAAACAGCTCCGTCAGCAGCTTTTCCTCATCCGCTAGGGCGGCCAGGCAATTGCGAATATCTCCCGGTGGTAGCACCCCCATCTCCCGGCGCAGCCGCCCCGACGACCCGCCATCGTCGGCCACGGTCACAATGGCGGTAATGTTTGAGCTGTACTGCTTCATGCCCCGCAGCAAATTAGACAACCCGGTGCCGCCGCCAATCACCACAATCTTGGGCCCCCGCGACAGCCGTCGCTGGGCCATCAGGGCATCCAGCAATTCTTCTTCGTTGCCTGGAATGAGCACATCGGTAATCGCCCCCACCGTGCGGGTCTGGCCCCACAAAATGAGCCCCAGGCCAAACAAAATGCCCAAGGGGCCACTAATGTAGTTGGGTACATGGGTCGTAAATGCCCGCAGGGCGGCCTCCACCACCTTGCCCGTGTAAAACACGGGGGTCAGCTTTAGCCAGATCATGGCCCCCACCCCCTCCAATAGCACCCCCACCATGCTGAGAAACAGCCACCGCTTCACCAGCAGCCCTGGGGCCAGCCACCACACCAGTCGATTGATTCGCCGGGGTGGGGCGAGGGTCAAAGTCTCTTGCCGGACCCGATTAAACAGTCTGGACAGAGCGGTGTGCAAGGGTTTTAGGAACATGGGTAAAGGTTGATGGGGTTCTGGGCGATCTGACCAACCTTGTCGGATAAAGGGCTAGCGCCTTCGATTTTAGCGACTATTTGATAGAGTCAAGGCATCGATATTGTCCTGACTCTGTTAATAATTAGTCAACATTGAGATGGACTAATCCGGTTAGAGGGTGTTTGAAAAGCCAGAGAGAGTTTGCCTTTATACTGCGTCAGCAGGCCAAGGCGGCCCATAGCTGAGGGCATCTCCGGTAGCCAGACAGTCCACAGCATCCGGAAATGCTTGTTTCAATCAACAGTGATTCAAACACCAGAGATAGACCGTAGTAGCCCAGAGTCGTTAGAGCGGGATGTTGATGTATGGCTGAGGCCCAAGATTACAGCTACGCCCAACCTGGCCCTTTACCCCCCACCACCGCCATGGTTGGGAACCAGGACCAGTCAACCGTTGAGGCTAACTGTGGTGAGCAGGTACTGCTAGAGTTGCGGGGTATTTCTAAACGCTTTGGGGCTAACCTGGTCCTCGACAACGTTGATTTGACGGTGTACCGGGGGGAAGCGGTGGCGATTATTGGCCCCTCAGGTACCGGCAAGTCAACCATTTTGAGAATTATTGCCGGGCTGTTATCCCCGGATCAGGGGGAGATCTACGTCCAGGGGCACCGGCGGGAGGGATTGATCGAAGATGCTTCGGATCCGGTAGGCATTGGCATGGTCTTTCAGCAGGCTGCCCTGTTTGATTCCCTCACGGTGCAAGAAAACGTTGGCTTTTTGCTCTACCAGCACTCCGACTTGCCCGCCCGTCAAATCTATCACCTGGTGGAAGAGGTGTTAGAAATGGTGGGGCTACCGGGCATTGGGCGGCGCTATCCGGCCGAGCTATCGGGGGGGATGCGAAAGCGGGTTAGCTTTGCCAGGGCGATTGTTTCAAATCCCGAAAGCCCTCAGGATCGCCCGGCCCTGCTACTGTACGATGAGCCCACCGCAGGCCTTGACCCGATTGCGTCTACGGTCATCGAAGATCTGATTCGCAGGATTCAGCGCAGTAATGGGTGCAGTTCCTATTTAATTGTGACCCACCAGGACAGCACCATTCGCCGCACCGCCGACCGGGTGATTTTTCTGCACCGGGGCCGCATTCAGTGGCAGGGGCCGGTCACAGCGGTGGATGAAACCGACAATCCCTACGTGCGGCAGTTCTTTAGCGGTCGCATCGAGGGACCGATTCAAATGGTTCAATAGCTCAGGGGCTGGCGTTGGCTAGCGGTCGGCCAGAACGGGTTGCCCTGGAGACAAGGTTGCTGATTCAGTGGAGAATGGGTCGGTACAGCGCTGGTTCGCAAGCCAGGCTGGGGTTTAAGCCAGAGTTGAGTCGGTTGCGGACCGTAATCGAAGATTAAGGGGTTCACCATGCGGGCAAGAGCAATTCGAGAAGGATCGGTGGGGCTGTTGATCCTGATGGCGGTGGGCTTATTTGGTGGGCTAGTGTTGTGGTTGCGGGGGCTCAACCCAGGCCAAAAAAGCTACCGGGCCACCTTTGTGTTTGAAAACACGCTGGGGATGCAGGCGGGCACCAACGTGCGCTATCGAGGGGTGGCGGTGGGGCAGGTGTTGAGCATTACCCCGACTCCCAACGACGTGGAAGTGGCGGTGGAAATTGCCAGCAATGACTTGCGTATTGCTCGAGATGCCGCTATTCAGGTGAATCAGTCCGGACTGATTGGCGATACCACCGTCGATATCACCCCCACACGCCCCCTCACCCCCCAGGAGCTTGAGGTCAACCCTAGCGGGCCCGACTGCCCTGGTCAGACGGTGATCTGCAATGGCGATCGCCTCTCGGGGAGCGTGGGGGCCAGCTACGAATCCCTGATTCGCTCAGCGGAGGGCTTGGCCAATGCCTTTGCCGACCCCGAAATCATCGCTAACTTGAAAGCAACCCTGGACAACGCTGTTGTTTTGACCGAAAGTGCCAACGTCCTTTCCACCGAGCTGACTGATCTGTCCCAGCAGTTGCAGACCGATCTCGGCCCGCTGGTGGCCTCGGCCAACCGGGCCACCGACAACATCGGAAATGCCGCCGCCGAGTTTGAGGTGACTGGCACCGAGATTAACCAACTGGTGGTGGCGAACCGGGACACCCTCACCACTACCCTCGACAACATCAACCGCAGCACCGCCAACCTGGAGACCATCACAGCCACCCTCAGCCCCGAAATTCAAAACAGCGACTTTATTGCCAACCTCGATCGCCTGTCCGCCGATGCAGCCGTGGCCGCGGCCGACCTGCGCTCGATTACGAGTACCTTCAGCACCCCCGAAAATTTGGTGATGCTGCAGCAAACCCTCGACTCGGCCCGCAGCGTATTCCAGAGTGCCCACAAGGTGCTGGCCGACGTGGACGAACTGACCGGTGACCCCACCCTGCGCAACAACCTGCGGGATTTAATCAATGGTCTGAGCACCCTGGTGTCGCTGACCAACCAGCTCGATCAGGCTAGCCAGGTGGCGGGGGCACTGACCCCCCCCGCCGGAGGGCAGGTCGAACGGGTCACCTTTACCCCGCTTGCTGCGCCTGCCGCCCCGCCTCGCCCTGCCCCAGTTGCCCCAGTGATCGTGACCCACCAGGGGCAGACCTACCGGCTCAATGTTCAAACCCTTCAGCCCCGTTAGGGCTAGTCCTTGGTGGCTCTTCCATGACCCAAAACAGCGATCGCCCATCCGACCCCGATTTCTTTCAGTTTGAGGCCGATTTTGTCGAGTCCCTGCGCTGTATTCCGATGCAGGTGCGCCTCAAGCTTGATACCTGTGGCGTTAAGCTCAAGCTGGAGCATTGGCATCGACTCAGCGCGGGCGATCGTCAGGGCCTGGCCCAGCTGTCCTGTGACGACAGTGCCGCCTACGCGGCCCAGGTGCAGGCCCTGGTGCAGCAGGTGCAGGGCTCCCCAGCCGCTACCCTGGCGATCGAGGCCAATCCGGCTTGGGCCGACGGCGAGGAGGTGCCTGCGACTGTGCAGGCCCAGGCGGCCCAGGCGGGGGCCACGATCACCCTAGACCAGTGGCGATCGCTGCGGCCCCTCCAGCGTTTTGCCCTGATCAAGCTCAGCCGCCCCAGCCACGAAAACCGCAACTTTTACCCTGCCCTGGTGGAATTTGGCCTGGTCACCCCGAGCGATCGCGGGCCACGGCCCCTGGATCAATGAGTGATAGCGAGTCATAGCGGTCTGTCGCCCAGTGCCTTACCCTGTAGAAAACCCCTACTCCGAACTACGATGACCGTCGATGCCTCCCTCCTAGAACTCCTGTTCAGCGGTGCCAACCTGTTTGTACTGCCCTTTTGGACCCTGATGGTACTGGTGCCCAATACCAAACTCACCCGCACGGTCATGGGTTCTTTGCTGCCCTTTGTTGCCCTGGCCGGGCTGTACCTGTTTCTCTTTGTGACCAGCTCTACCAACGTAGCGGGCATCGAAGTTCTCTCCGACCCCAACCTCAGCCTGACTGACCTGGCCGCTGTCTTTGCCAACCCCCACGTCACCGCTACGGGCTGGGTACATTACCTGGTGTTTGACCTGTTCGTGGGTCGCTGGATCTACTGGCAGGGCCAAGAGAGCGGCGTGTTTACCCGTCATTCCCTGGCCCTGTGCCTGTTCGCTGGCCCCCTGGGGCTGTTGTCGCACCTGCTGACCGATGCGATTTGGCAGAGGTTTTCGGCTGGTAATGTGGAATCAGGCGTGGCTGGGTAGGCGGCAAGTAAAATTTTGGATTTTGGATTCAGAGCCACATTCAAAACTAAACACTCAAACTGTCCTCCTCCCCCCCTGTACCCAAAGGGTGGTACAACTAGGCCAATGTTGGCCCGTTAGCTAATTTAGAAACGTGATGAACGCTTTGACATCGTGGGTTGGAAAAGGGAAAGACCTATGGGCGCGTCGCCAGTGGCGGCGGGTAGCCCAGTTTGTGGGATTGTTTGGCCTGTGTTGTGCGATCGCCCTGGGCTGCGCTGGCAATAATCAGCCCGTCGCTGAT
This sequence comes from Cyanobacteriota bacterium, assembly GCA_027483425.1. Taxonomy (GTDB): domain Bacteria; phylum Cyanobacteriota; class Cyanobacteriia; order Phormidesmidales; family Phormidesmidaceae; genus Nodosilinea. The sequence continues at coordinate 6,767 of JAIXUR010000619.1, forward strand.
GCCCCTGGTACTGAGGGTGGCGGTGCCGATGGCGGTGGCCGCATTGCCCTGGGTACCACCCTCACCGCCCGTACCCTCGACCCCGCCGATGCCTACGAGACGTTTCCGGGCATTTTGCTCTACAACCTGGGCGATCGCCTCTACACCTACGAGCCTGGCACCACCAACCTGGTGCCTCAACTGGCCACCGCGCTCCCCACCGTCAGCGCCGACGGCCTCACCTACACCATCCCCCTGCGGGACGATGTCACCCTCCACGACGGCACCCCTTTCACCGCCGAGGTCATGGCCTTTTCCCTACAGCGGTTTATGGAAAATGGTGGCCGCCCCGCCTACCTGCTGTCTGACAAAATTGCGTCGGCCACGGCCACTGGCGACTACGAACTCACCCTCAAGCTTAAAGCCCCCTTCGCGGCGTTCCCGGCCCTGCTCAGCTTTTCCGGCGTCACGCCGGTTTCCCCAGGCAGCTACGAGATTGGCACGGGCAGCTTTAAGCCCGATAGCTTCGTGGGCACTGGCCCCTATAAGCTGGCGTCCTTCACCAGCGACTCGATCAAACTCGACGTCAACGAAAACTACTGGGGCGACGCCCCCGCCAACCAGGGCATCGATATTCAGATCTTCACCAGCCCCGCTAACCTCTACAACACTTTCAAAACGGGCGGCCTAGACGTGGCCTATCAAACCCTCGACCCCGAACAAATTACCTCCCTGGAGAAAGAAGCCGCCACTGGCGGCTGGCAGGTGATTGTGGCGGGCACCAACGTGATCAACTACATGGTGCTCAACCAGAAAATCGAGCCCTTAAATGATGTCAAAGTGCGCCAGGCGATCGCCGCTATGGTCGATCGCCCGCTCCTGAACGAGCGCGTTTTTCAGGGCCAGGCCGAGCCCCTTTACAGCCTGATTCCCGCCAGCTTTGATGTGGCTAAGCCCGTGTTTAAAGAGGCCTACGGTGACGGCAACTTTACCAAGGCCAAGGCCCTACTCACCGAAGCCGGGTTCTCTGAAGCCAATCCCCTCGCGATAGAAATCTGGTACCCGTCGGCCTCCACCACCCGCAGCATTGTCGCCAATACCCTCAAAGAATCCATCGAGGCGGGCCTACCGGGTCTAGTCACCGTGACGGTGCAAAATACCGAAGGAGCCACTCTCTGGGAAAACGTGGGTAAAGGCATCTACCCCATCGTTTTGGCCAACTGGTACCCCGACTACTACGACCCCGACACCTTTATTCAGCCCTTCATGAGCTGTGAAAAGGGCAGCAACGCGATCTGTGAAGCAGGCCCATCCCAGGCCAATGGCTCGTTTTACTACAGCCCCAAAGCCAACGAGCTGGTGGCCAAACAGCAGGCCGAGCAAGACCCCGCCGCCCGCCAAAAGGTGATCGCCGATCTCCAGCAGATGATGGTCGATGATGTGCCCTACGTGCCCCTGTGGCAAAACAAAGACTTTGTCTTTGCCCAGGGCGGTGTTGAGGGTGTTGGCATTGAGCCGACCCAGCAGTTTTTGCTCTGGAAGATTGTGAGGAAATGAGGGGAGGAGACAGGAGACAGGAGACAGGAGACAGGAGACAGGTCTGCCGGGCTCTGGGCGGCGGACTGAGGCAGTTCTTCCCGGCTCAAGTCGATCTAGTCCCGGTGTGTTTGAACTAGAC
>JAIXUR010000318.1 GCA_027483425.1 Cyanobacteriota bacterium
ATTCGCCCCTACGGATTGGCCTTTTTGTAATCGGGGTTATATGACTCGGATTTGGTATCAAAACGCTCAGGAAACCCCCCTCTGAGGTCACCGGATCAAGCGCCGCTAAAACCCGGCTTGCAGCAGGGCATCCCAAATCTGATGGGCTAGGTCGAGCTTTGTACAGGGGGGGATGGGGAACTGGTCACCGGCTTCGGTGATCAGGACGGCCTGGTTGCGATCGCCCCCAAACCCACTGCCCGGCACATCGATGGGGTTTGCCACAATCGCATCTAGCCCCTTGCGGTGCAGCTTGGCTAAGGCCGGGGGAATAATATCGCCAGTCTGGGCCGCAAAGCCAATCAGCTTTTGATGGGCCTGCCGCTTTTGGGCCAAGTCGGCCACAATATCGGGCACCTGGGCCAGGGGCAGCGCCTCGGGCAGATCGGCCTTAGCGAGCTTGGTGGAGGCCTGAGTAGCCGGTTTCACATCAGCCACCGCTGCCGCCATCACTACCCAGTCAGCCTGGGGCAGGTGGGAGAGCATGGCCCGGTGCATCTCTTCGGCTGTGGTGACACCCAGGGCTTGAAGACCCCCCAGGCGAGTCCTCAGGGATTCGTCCAAAGGGCCGTGGACTAGGGTAACCGTGGCTCCCCGGTGGATCGCGGCCTGGGCCAGAGCGATCCCCATTTTGCCGCTGGCGGGGTTACCGATAAAACGGACAGGATCTAAATGCTCCCGAGTGCTGCCGGTGCTGATCAGCAGGTGCTTTCCGGCCAGATCGCGCTTGCCGCCGGTGTGCAACAGCGAATAAATGTGGGTGAGAATGGCTTCGGGTTCGGCCATGCGCCCGGTGCCAATGCGATCGCAGGCCAGCACCCCACTGCTAGGATCAATCGCGTGGTAGCGAGCATCCTGTAGCACCTGGTGCCAGTTGCGCTGCACGGCTTGCTGCTGCCACATGTCGGTATTCATGGCCGGGGCCAGCAGCACCGGGCAGGTCGACGCCAGTACTGTATTGGTCAACAGGTTATCGGCCAGGCCGTGGGCCAGCTTGCCCAGGGTATTGGCGCTCAAGGGCGCGATCACCAGCAGCTCGGCCCATTCGCCCAGCTCAATGTGCAGCGGTCGCCCCTGGGCTGCTGACCAGAAACTCGCGTCGGTATAGGCGGGGTGACGAGCCAGGGTCGCCACCGTCAGCGGCGGAATAAACGCCTGCCCCTGCTGGGTCAGCACAACCCGTACCGCCAGCCCCGCCTTGGCCAGCGATGAGATGACGGCACACACCTTATAGGCTGCAATGCCGCCACTAATGCCCAGCAGCACCCGACCAGGCGCTGCCACGGTTGTAGAATCACCGGTCATAGGGCCCGAACCCATGGCCTAGGACTCGTCGTAGGCCTCTAGGTCGAGCAAATAAACGTAGGACTCGACCAGCTCAGGTCGCTGAAACGCGATCGCGCGGAGCAAATGCCAGTCTTGCAGACCCTCAAAGGCGCTGTCGTAGGAATCGGTCTCAAGGCGACGGGCCAGCTCAGCCACCGTATCCGGTGTCATATCTGAGACGGCCTGCTGCGAAACATGTAGGCTCAGCATAGTCTTTTCCCCCTCGGTGACAGTTGCCTCGAGACTGCGCAATTGCAGCCTGAAGTTAGCTCACTCTTCTCCTATCCTAAGGGGTTCGTCAGGGTATTCCCCCTTGACTGCTTCAAATCTTCGCAAAACCCGCTAATTAGCCCCATTACCTGGGGCGGAATTTCATGGCCCATGGCCATTTGGTGCCAGATGACGGGCTGCCCCAGGGCGGTTAGCTCGGTGTTGGCTTGGTGGGCTAAGGCAATCGGCACCACGGGGTCGAAGGAGCCGTGCACCATCATCACCGGGCGAGGGCTGACCGGGGGGGCTGGACGGCTGTGCAGGTAGCCGCTGAGACTAATCTGCCCCGCCAGGGGTAGCTGTGACCCTAGGTCTAGCACCATGGCACCCCCCTGGGAAAATCCGGCCAAAATAGTGCGTTCTAGGGGAATATGGGTGGATTGAACCAGATTGAGCAACCAGGTTTTGAGCCGTGCTCGGCTGGTTTGCAGGTCGGCCTGGGCGTCAAAATCGTGGGGGCTGCGAAAGTCGTACCCGCTGGGAAAGCCGTACCACATTCGGCCCCCCGGCACCTGGGGATGGGGCCAGGGCGCATCGGGAAAGAGCAGGCAAACGTTAGTTAGCCCCAGGTAGGGCGCTAACCCCACCAGGTCGGCGGCGTTGGCCCCCCAGCCGTGGAGCGCGACCAGACACCAATCAGCGGTGCCATTCGGGGGGGCATAGGTAAGGGCTTGAAGCGACTGATCGGCGGAGACCATGGCAGTTTTACGTTAGCGGTGGCGTTGACGAGCGGCAAGGCGAACCCGTTTCTCAGGGGTGAGGGTGGCGTAGCAGTGGGGGCAGCTGATCCCGGCGGCGTAGTGGGGAGAGCTTTTTTCGGCCAGGCTGACCGGGTGGCCACAGCCCAGGCAGAGGTCGTACTCGCTGCGGCGCAGGCGGTGGTCTACGGCAACGCGTTCGTCAAACACAAAGCAATCGCCCTGCCAGAGACTATCGGCTTCGGGCACTGTCTTGAGATAGTTGAGAATGCCGCCCTTGAGATGATACACCTGCTCAAACCCCTGACCGAGCAGATAGGCTGTCGCTTTTTCGCAGCGAATGCCGCCGGTGCAAAACATGGCCACTTTCTTATGTTGGGCTGGGTCGAGGTGAGTCGCCACGTAGTCGGGCAATGCGCTAAAGGACTGGGTCTGGGGATTCACCGCCCCGGTAAAGGTGCCTAGCTCGACCTCAAAGTTGTTGCGGACATCAACCACCACGACTTCGGCATCGGTGATCAGATGGTTCCAGTCTAGGGGGTCAACGTAGGTGCCAACCTGCTCGGCTGGGTTGACCCCAGGCTGCCCCAGGGTGACGATTTCTCGCTTGAGCTTTACCTTCATGCGCTCAAAGGGGGCGTCGGCGGTGGTGGCTTCTTGGTAGGTGATCGGCCCAATTTCAGGGTGGGCCTGGAGCCAACCTAGGAGTTGATCAATGCCCTGGCGATCGCCTGCCACGGTAGCATTGAGCCCCTCGGTCGCCAGCAAAATCGTGCCCCGCAGTCCCCAGCCGACGCAGCGTTCCAACAGCTCGACTCGTAATGCTCCGGGTGCACTCAGCGGCGCAAATTTGTAAAAGGTGGCGATCACCCAGGCCATGACAACATCTCGATGGGCAAAGCTCTAATTATATAGCG
>JAIXUR010000198.1 GCA_027483425.1 Cyanobacteriota bacterium
GCCGCCAGGTGCTGGGGCGGGTCGATATTGAACCGGCGGAATACACCCTAGACGCGCTGACGGAGGCGATCGCCGCATGGGCCAGCGGATTATCGGACTAACCGGGGGCATTGCCACTGGCAAATCGACCGTGGCAGATTATCTCCAGCGGCAGCACCAGCTCCCCGTGCTGGATGCCGATGTCTATGCCCGCCAGGCGGTGGCCCCCGGCTCCCCCGCTTTGGCCGCCATTGTCCAGCGCTACGGCCCGTCTCTGCTACACCCCGACGGCACCCTGAACCGGGTCCAGCTGGGGGAAATTGTCTTTCATCAGCCCACCGAAAAGGCCTGGTTAGAGCAGCAGATTCATCCCGTGGTGCGCCAGTGTTTTCAATCAGCGATGGCCGAGCTGGCCTCGGCTCCGGTGGTGGTGCAGGTGATTCCGCTCTTGTTTGAGGCCAATCTGGCCGACCAGGTCAGCGAAATTTGGGTGGTGACCTGCCCCCTAGAACACCAGCGCCAGCGCCTAATGGCCCGCAACGGCCTCAGCCTAGACCAGGCCAACGCCCGCATAGCCAGCCAAATGCCCCTGGCCGAAAAAGTCAGCCGGGCCGACGTGGTGATCGACAATGCCGACGATTTACCCACCCTATTCCGCCAGGTGGATGCGGCGTTGCAACACGCTCCCTAGGGCGATCGGGGCCAGGGTGTTGGGGGGCTTGGCGTAGGCGCTGTAGGGGCTCCCCTGGGTCGGCCCCTGGTGTCGCAGCCAGAGGGCACACAGCAGCGTGCGGGTGGGGGCATCGGGCCATAGCCCCTGGTGGTTTGACAGGTCAAGCACGGTGGCCACATCGGTTTGGCGTTGCAGCCAGTGGCGCAGGGGGGCGCTATTGCCCGCTGCCCAAAAGGGGTCGAGCACGACGCCACAGCGACCGCCAGGCCGCAGGAGCTGTAGGCTGCGTTCGAGAAACAGCCGCGACCAGTAGAGCCGCCCCTGGCCCCCGGCCCCGGCGCTGCTGTGGGGATAGTACTCAGACCGGCGCAGGTACTGGCTCAACCAGGTGAACTGGCCCCGGTACTCGGCCCAGGCCTGGGTCAGGTCGGGGTCGATGGCCAGCACCTGGCGATGGTTGTGCAAAAAGGTGGAGGGGGCGACCATCTTGTGCTCGAACAGAGCCCCATAGCGTTCGATAAAACCAGCTTGGGTGGCCTCCACGGCCCCCTGGGGAAAGTGGCTCAGCACCATGTCAAAGCCGCCCTGGGCCTGGAGCAGATGGTGGAAGTAAAACCCCCAGTGAAAGGGCTGAGCGGCATCGACATCGGCCTGACGCAGGGGCCGGGTGGGGCGATCGCCCGTTGGGTCAGGCACCCGCAGACCCAGCTGCTGGCTGCCCTCTCGCCACAGCAGGTGGGTGAGCTTGCCCTGGGCCGTGTGGTTGAGCTCGTCGATGCGATCGCGCAAAAAATCGGCCTGGGCATAGACGGGCACGCTGCCCACCTCCGCCAGGAGCTGGGTTTGACTGCGGTAGTGCTCTAGGCGCACCTGGCGCTCGGCCAGCACCGCCTGGTAGCTGTCGGCCATCAGCGGCTGGAGCAGGTTGCCCTGGAGGGCGGCGGCTGGCGCGGTAGATTTGGCCTTGGCTCCCCGCCGGGGCGGCACCTGGTCAAACCGTTCGTCATCGACCCGCACCAGGCCCACCAGGGCATTGCCCTGGAGCACCGTGAGGGTGAAATCGGGCAGGCTGGCCAGCTCTGAGGGCCGCGTGGTGCGCTGCACCCCCTGCAACCACAGCCGCAGCCGGGCCAGCTCGACCGCCGGGGGCCAGAGGTCGAGGCCGTAGAGGGCGTGGGTGGCCAGGTGGCGATACAGGCCCAGGGTAGAGCCCCGGAGCGAGCCTTGGGGAGCCCCTTGGGGAGAACCCTGGGGGGACAGGTTGGCCCAGGTGGGCCCGGTTTTGGCCCCATCCAGGGCGGCGATCGCCCGCAATCCCTGGGCCAAATCGAGCAGCTGCCCGAGGGCGGCGACCAAAAAGCGCCCCGAGCCACAGGCGGGATCGAGCAGGGTGAGCTGGCCGAGGGCGGTCAACAGCCGCCCGGCCTCGGCGGGAGCCAGGGTCAGCAGCAGGTGATCGGTGGAGTGGTAGCGATGGCCGGTCAGGGCCTCGGCCCGATCGAGCACCGTGCCATGGATGACGCGATCGCCCAAGGCCCACAGCAATGGCTCTGGGGTGGCCAGGGTTGTGCCCCCATGGCCGGTCACCGCCTGCTCTAGGAGCACCCCCAGGCCCGCATCTAGGCCCAGATCTAGGCCCCCATCTGGGCCTCCATCTGGGCCAATACCCGTGGCTTCCAGCAGGTCGGCCAGCCAGTGAAGGGCGGGCTCAAAGGCGGCATCGGGCAGGGGCCGATGCCCCCATCGCTGATCGAGCTCGGTATAGCGAAAGGGGCCGGTGGGCACAAAGGGCAGCGACCCGAAGCGCTGATTGAACCCCAGGGAGCGCTCCTCCGGGGGCAGCATAAAGCCCTGCTGCACCAGGGGCTGCAACCCCTGGTGAAAAAACTGGTCAACGCCCCGCTGTTGACTCTGGCCAAACTGGTTGTGCAAATACCACTCGTCGCCCCCCAGGTAGCCCCGCTGCTGGAGGGCGACCACGGCCATGAGCCGGGTCAGCAGCACCATGGCGTAGGGTTGACATGGGTCGGCCTGCCAGGGTTGGCGATCGCTCCCCGGCAGCATTCCGAGGGCATCGCTCAGCGCTTGCCAGCTCTGGTCAAACCCCTGGATCAACCCTGGAGCAGGCACCCGTTCGACGGTATTGAGCCATGGGTACAGGGTAGAGATCGTCGCGAGGTGGGCGGGGTGCAGTTGCCCGAGCCGCTGGGCCCAACTCCGGCAGGCCTCGCCTCGCACCACCACCTGGGCACCACGGTAGGGTCGGTCGGATTCTCCCGCCGACCAAGCCCACAGGCTGCGCTCGTCCTGGGCATTGCGCCAAACCACCAGCCCATTTTCTAGGGCCTGGGCAATCGCCTGCAATTGGCTCCACAGCTGGTCAAAGGGCAGCTTGTCCCACCCGGCTCCCGTCATCTCTACCACCACCGCCGGGGCCGCCGCCGTCGGGCAGTGGGCCAAAACCTGGGCTCCCGCTCCCGACTCCCCAGGCAAAGTCAGATCGGACGGGGGGCCAGGCAACCAGCCCAACTCCACCACAAACAGCGCTTCGAACTCAAAGCGGGCCAACCGGGTCTGAACGTGATCTACCGTTAGCCCCATAGCCCCTAGGCCGATGGCGTTTGCTTCGCGGCCATGGCGTAGTCGCGAAAGCGATTCAGATCCTCCTGCAGGGTGGCTTCTACCAAGCGACCCAGAAACAGGCCATCCATCCACTTAATGATGCCAGGTACCGCGTAGGAGACGGTGAGCTTGACCGTAGACTGCCCCTCTTTGCCGTAAAAGCGAATCGCGCCTCGGTTGGGCAATCCGTCAATGGCCTCCCACTGAATAATTTGGTGGGGCACCAGGTTGGTGATTTTAGAGCGCCAGGTAAACTCAAACCCCCGCGACGCCAGCTTCCATTCTGAAATTTCGGGATCGTCGTCGGAGATTTTGACGGCATCGATCCACTTCATCCAGAGGGGCATTTGCGCCAGGTCAGACCACAAATCCCAGGCGGCTTCCACCGGTATATCGACATCTACTAAAACGCTGTGATCGAGCCATTCACCCATGGTTTACCCCTGCCCTTACTAAGGCTGTGTCGATAGCCGCTTCGTACCCAGACCCCCTGCGGAGAACCCAGTCAATCCGCCCTCAATCTATACTACCTACATTACGGCTCAGACCGCCCAGCCGTGAACTCCTACCTACCCACCATGCCCGATCCAGGGCAGACACAGGGGTCTGCCCCTACCCACCATGCCCGATCCAGGGCAGACACAGGGGTCTGCCCCTACCTCCCCTTCCGCCCCACCAGCGTCCGATGACGCGGGTCACTGGGCACCACCACCGGCGCTTCAAAGCCCGCCTCCACCAGGGCGACTTCCAGATCAAAGGTGTAGTAGTCGTCACTCCAGGGTTCAGTGCTTTTCATCAGGGTAAAC
>JAIXUR010000278.1 GCA_027483425.1 Cyanobacteriota bacterium
CGTGTGCTCTTCCGATCTACCAACCCCTCCCCCTCAAACTCAAACGCAGCCTCCTTCCCCCCGCACTGGCATCCCCAATCCTCTCCATAAAACCCCTCCCTGACAAACCGCCGAAAACTCGAAAACTCCCACTGATGGGGGCACCCCACCAACCCGTGCTTCACCGGATTGTCATGCAAATAATTGATGTGCCCCACCCAATCCGCCTCATCGCGAATGGTGTGCTCCCAAAAGCGTCGTTGCCATAGGTCGCTTTCCCGTTGCCGTTGGCGAGAGATACAAACATCCTGGGGTAGCGCACGACTTCCCTTGAGCGATCGCGTAAACAGCACCTTTAGCCGACGGAAATTAAACATAGCGGTGGAGGTAAGCTAGGATCTGCGCTTACTGCATAAGCCATATCCCCATGGTTACTGTTCCTCTCCCCGATGCTCAGTTAATGACCTTCGTCGAGTTCATTGACTGGAAACCCGACAACCGCCGGTACGAACTTCACCACGGCACCCCCATTGAAATGCAACCTACTGGCGACCATGAGGAAGTCATTTCCTTCTTAAACTCGGTGCTTGTACTAGAAGTGCATCGGATGCAGCAGCCCTTTATGCTGCCCAAGCAAGCGCTGGTCAAACTACCGGGGGAAGACACCGCCTACCTGCCCGATGTCTTGCTGCTCAACCGCGACGCCCTGCCCCAGGAGCCTCTTTGGAAAAAGGCTTCAACCGTGACGCTAGGGGCTTCAGTGCCGCTGGTTGTAGAAGTCGTGAGCACCAACTGGCGCGATGACTACGGCAAAAAGCTGGTTGACTACGAAAGCCTGGGCATTGCCGAATATTGGATTGTTGATTACCTCGGCCTGGGCGGACGCCGCTACATCGGCAACCCCAAGCGACCTACCCTGTCGATCTATCGCCTGGTTGAAGATGAGTACCAGGTCAGCCAGTTTCGCGGCAATGAGCCCATTCGCTCAGAACTGTTCCCAGACCTATCGCTAACGGCTGAGACCATCTTTCGGGCTGGCCAGTAGAGCTGCCCTGTAACTCAATCGACGGTATTACGGGTCAGTTACAGGGGCAGCACGCCAAAAAATCGGCTGTCTATAATGGGCTCTAGGCGGCGGCAAGCCAATCTCAAGTTTGCTGCCCCCCACCATTAGCCTCTTCAGAGACACACCATGGCACGAGCAAAGACTGGAATAGCCTACCTGCTGTGGGCACTGTGTTTATTTGGTATCTGCGGGCTACATCGGTTTTATGCCGGGCAGATTGTGTGGGGTATCGTCTACCTGTGCACCTTTGGGTTGTTTGGCATTGGCCAACTCATCGATCTAGTCCTGGTGCCCGGTATGGTCAAAGCCCGCAACGATCAACTGCGGCGGAAATACCTGGCCGAGTGGAGCGAAGACGGCCTGGCAATGCCAGTGCCAATAGACCGGAAATTGGTCGCGGCGCAACCCCAAGCAGACCCGATGCAGCTGCTGCTAAAGGCAGCCCACGCCAACGGCGGCAATCTCTCTAAGGCCCAAGTGGCACTACACACGGGGCTAAGCCCAGAGCGGGTAGAAGCCCTAATTCAAGCCGCTCTGCACAGTGGCTATGCCGATGTCACTAACGATCCAGAATCGGGGGCAGTGCGCTACGTCTTTGATCTGTAGAGACGGCGAGAGCGGTGTACCCGAGGCACAAATCATGCCGCCGTCTACCGAAACGAACCGATCGCCCTGGCCGATCGCCCTGGCTCGCAGGCTAGGATGGGAGCAATGTCTGCGGGGAGAAGACCATGACCCAGGCGAAGGTAAGACTGGCTTCCTTTGAAGAGTATCTGGCCTACAGTGATGAGACGCCACTGGAAGGGCGTTATGAATTAGTGGGTGGGGAGTTAGTCGAGTTGCCGCCAGAATCCAGACTTAACAGCACGGTTGCTATTCGTGTTCTGCTGGCGCTTTTAGCCGCAGGCATTGGCGTTGAACTCATCCATCCTGGTAAATGCGAGGTGCAAGTTCCGGTCTTGCAACCTAGTGACGCCGCAAATCGCTACCCCGATCTAGTGGTGCTTCGGCTTGAGCATTTGGCGTTGACCCAGCGACGGTTGACGATTACCCGCGATATGCCACCGCCGCGCCTGGTGGTGGAAGTGGTAAGCCCCGGCAAGACAAATCGAAACCGCGATTATGGGCAAAAGCGGGCTCAGTATGCAGCCATTGGGGTGCCTGAATATTGGCTGGTTGACCCGGTGGCTCAAACCGTAACGGTGCTGACCCTGGCCGAAACGGATTACCAAGAGGTGGGGGTGTTTGGTACCCCGGCGGCCATCACCTCGGTGGAGTTTCCAGACCTGGCGCTAACGGTTGAGCAGTTGTTTTGAAGGTATCTGGAGGGTGTCAGTCAAGTAGTGGGCAATGCCCACCACCCCATCAATTCACCCATCGCCAACTCCTCCCCCTCAAACTCAAGGGCATTGCAGCTTTAACGCCGATTGCAGCCTGGCGCAGGCGTTTTACGTTGTCGGGTTCGGCAAAGATGGGGCTGGGGTTGACGGTGACCAGGGTGAGAAAGATTGCCCCGCCAGGAATGCAGGCGCTTCGATAATTGGGCATTTGGGGGTAAGAGAAGATACTGTAGCGTAGCGGACGAGGCCGATGCATCGCGACAACAACGAGACGAAATTGCGCGCCTTCTCCAGGCGTATAAGCGGGCCCAGGCGTCAGGCTATCAGTCAACGGGACTTTGCCGCCAGCCAGGGCATTGCGCCCAGCAGCCTCCAGCACTGGTTGGCGCGCCAAGAGTCGATAGCGGCTCCTCCGGAGGCCATTACTTTTTTTGAGGGGCCAGTCGGGGTGACCTGGTTGCATCAGATGGGGATAGCGGCCCACGTGGTGATGAGTCAAGTCGGGGCTTGTGGAGTAGGCTTGAGCTGCCAATTTTTGCACCTGAGTGGACTGAGCGCCTTTGTCGGAAGTTCCTGCGGTAGCCAATACGCGCTAGCGGGGGCGATGGAAGAGCATCTGGCCCTTGGCCGAAACGATGATTAAGGCCGCCTCTAGCTCCTATAGTCTATGCTCTGCCAGAGTCTTGGCTTCAGCCTGAGGGTAGCCAAGGAAATTTAGCTACCCTCACGAGAAACCCGCCTTCTGGACACCTACGAGAGGTTGGCGGCGAAGTTTTGGGCCACCTCCTCGGCGCTGAGGGCGCGATCGTAGAGGGCGACCAGGTGGTACTCGCCTAGCCAGGGGCGGTCGCCCGTTAGCTCGTTACCTAGAGCGAGACGGTAGGTGGCATCCCAGTTGGAGAGGGCACCGTTGATGACCTCGCGTTTCTGCACGGTTCCGTTGATGTAGAGGGTGGCATTGCCCTCACCGTCGCGGGTGTAGACCAGGTGAGTGAGCTGATCGACGCTGACTGGGCCTGCTTCTACCACCTTGTTGGTACCGTTGGTTCCGGTGGTCGTAGTGCGCAAACGGGTCACGTACTGGTTGTTCCCCTGCCCCAGGGTGAGGTTGCGGTTGACGGTATCGACCGAGAGGGTGACAATTCGCGCTGGGGTTTGGCCGGGGGAAGCTGAAGCTTGGGCGGGTTTAACCCAGGCTTCTACCGTGAGGGCCTGGCTGCGCTGGAGAGCCTGGTTGAGCCGGGTGGCGGCGACCGGGGTGGCCAGCAGGCCAGGTTGCTGCAGGGCGATACCTCGACCCTTGGGCAGGCGGGCGATCGCCCCATTCACCACAGCCAGATCCAGCGCGGGCTGAAGCCCCGACTGGTCGCGAATGGTGTTGCCGCTGCCCTCCCGGAAATCGTAGAGGGCCTGAATGCCGGTCATTACGCGCTGGGAAACACTGACCGTGACGGCATCGCTCCCGGTCAGTCGTCCGTCGCTGGCGCTAAGTTCTAGCACATAGGCACCCGCCGTGGGAAACTCGACCTGGGTGGTGGCCTTGCTGGGGGTTTTGAGCACGGCTGGGGCAGGACCGCTGACCTGTTTCCAGAGGGTGGTCAGGGTGTTGGTGGGCAGTCCATCGTCTTGGACGGTGCCGGTTAGGGTGGCGATCGCCGGTTGGACGCCGCCATCGGGTTGTGTAACTAGGGTCAGCACCTGGTCGGCTCCAGCGTTGACCACCGGGGGTTGGTTCACCTGGATGGTGACGTCGTCGTGGATGGCGATCGCCCCATCGTTCGCCGTCAAGCGCAGCACATAGAGCCCGCCCTGGGAAAACTGGGCCGTGGTGATGTCGCTGGCGGGGGCCGAGAAGGTGACGGTGCCGGGGCCGCTGACCTGACTCCAGGCCAGGGCCAGGCGACCGGGCAGGGCGGGGAACCCGTCGTCGCTGACGGTGCCGTCGAGTTCCGCCAGGGCGGGGAAGTCGATGCTCTGGTCGGGGCCAGCGTCAACCACCGGGGCCTGGTTGGCGGTGATGGTTACCTCCCGGCTGGTGGCCAGCTCGCCGGTGCTGACGGTGAGCCGCAGGGTGTATTCGCCGCTGGTGCCAAAGGTGGCGGTAGTGGCGATCGCCTGGGCATCGGCAAAGGTGACGGGGCCAGGGCCATTGACCACGCTCCACTGGGCGCTGATGCTACCGGTGGGGTCGGCCAGGCCGGTGTCAACCACGTCGCCCTGGAGGGTGGCCACGGCGGGCAGGTTCACCAGGGGGTTGGCGATGACGCGGATAGTCGGGGCTTTGTTGGCGTGGGCGGTGACATCGGCCACGGTGGTGAGCAGCCCATTGTTGGCGGTAAGCCGCAGTCTATAGGTGCCGCTTTCGGAAAACTGCGCCGTGGTATTGGCCAGGGTGGGGGCGCTAAAGGACACTGTACCCGGCCCGCTGAGCTGGCTCCAGTTCAGAATGAGCTGACCCTGGTCAGGGCGACCCAGGCCGCTCTCTACCGCAGCGATGAGGTGGACCCGGTTGGGCAGTTGCCCAATCACCTGCTTGGGCACGGTGATGATCGGCGCGTGGTTGAGGGTGACCTGCACCTCGTCGCTGATGGCCTGGGTTTCGTCGCCGACGGTGAGCCGCAGGGTGTAGACGCCTGCGACTTTAAAGGGTCGCCCGTCATCATCGTGGGTGCCGGGCTCGGTAAAGATGACCGTAGGCGCTAGGCTGGTCGGGTCGCTGAAGGTGACGGGGGCGGGGCCGCTGGGCTGGCTCCACAGTACCGAGAGGGTTTCGGTGGACAGTTGGTCATCCACCACCGCCCCTTTGAGTGCGAGGGGGGTGGGGAAGGTGATCACCTGGTCGGGGCCAGCGGAGACCACCGGGGCCAGGTTGACGTCGGCCCCCACCTCAAAATTGGTGGCAATTTCGGCGGCGGTGAGGGCGGTGCTGTAGAGCGCCACCAGGTGAAAGTCGCCCAGCCAGGCGCGGTCTTCGCTGAGGGGGTCGCCCAGCTCGTTGCCCAGGGCGAGGGCAAAGCGGTCATCCCAGTTGGCCAGGGTGCCGGGGATGATCCGCTGGGCCACGGCCTGACCATTGATATAGAGACGGGTGGTGCCTCCAGTCTCGCGGGTGCAGACGACGTGGGTGAGGGTGGCGGGGGTGAGGGTGCCTCCGGCAAAGGCGCGATCGCTGGCATTTCCGTTGGTCTCGGTCGTGCGCACCCCAAGGTGAAACTGGTTGCCCGCCTGGCCGAGGATCACGTTGCGATCGCGGGCTCCGCCCGACAGGGTGAGAATGCGGCCTAGCCCCGGCTGGCTGGCCTGGGAGGGGTTAATCCACGCTTCTAGGGTGAACTCGCCGCTGGTTTTGATCGCCTGGATCAGGCGGCTGGCGTTGGGGCTGGTGAGGCGGGCGGGTTTCTTCAGCGCCAGGGCAAAGGGGGTGGTTTCGCCCCGGGCTTTGAGGGCTGTGGGCCTGCCGGTGATGGCCAGATCCGTCGGAATCCCTACGCCTGCCACGTCGCGCACCGTACCGCTGGCTAGCGTATCGGCAAAGCTGTAGAGGCTGAGCAGACCCCGGTTAATGCGGGCCCCGACCACCACTTGCAGGTCGTCGCTGTGGGTGAGCACGCCGCTGGCGGTGGTGGTTTCTGCGGTCAGCCGCAGCAGGTAGACGCCGCTGGCGTTAACGGTCGCGCGGGTGCGCAGGGCGGCGGCGTTGTCAAAGGCGACGGGGCCAGGGCCGTTGATCACCTCCCAGCGGGTGGTCAGGGGTTGAGCGCGATCGCCCCGCCCATCCCTGACTAGCTCACCGCGCAACTCTAGGGGCTGGCGGAAGCCGATCTCCTGGTCATCGCCAGCCCGTACCAAGGGGGACTGGTTGACGAGCAGATCGAGCTCCTCGGTGGTGGACAGGGTGCCATCGCTGGCGGTGAGGCTGAGCTGGTAGCGGCCAATGGCGCTAAAGCTGGCGGTGGTCACGGGGCTGTGGCGTTCCGCCAAGGTGACGATCGCCCCCGCCGGGGCAGACTCCACGGCCCAGGTGACGAAGATGGCCTCGGGGGAGAGGCGATCGTCCGCCACGGAGCCCGGCAGGGTGGTCTGCACGGTGTCATTCTCCAGGTGCAGGGTTTGGCTGCGGCCCACCCGCACCACCGGGGGCGCATTGGGGGCGCGTTCCCCCGCTAGCAGAGCGGTAAGTTCCGGGCTGTCGGCCAGGGCGGTGGGCTCGGCCACGCCGTAGAACAGCCGCATAAACTCGGTGATGCTGGCCACGTGGGGCTGTAGCTCGGGCATAAAGGTGGCCACGGTGTCGCGAATGGCGCGGGAGAATTCGCCAACGTCATCGACCTTTTCGGCCACAAAGGGGTCGAGCCGTTTGATCAGCTCAAAGTTGCTGTCGATGCTCAGCTCTCGCAGGGTAGATTCCAGCGCGGGCAAGGGTTTGGTGCTGCCGATGGAGGGCAGCACCCGGCTGACAAAGGTGACCCGGTGGAAAATGCGCCAGCAGGGGGGCTTGGTGCTAGAGCCTTGGTTGGCATCGCGCAGGCCGCGCAGGGCCAGGGCGTTAGTGTCGGTGCTTTGCTCTAGCCAGATGGGGTCAACTACTTGGTTAAAGAAGTGGTCAAAGTGGTCGGTCTGGGGCTCTAGGTAGAAGGTCATAAATCGGTAGGCATCTACCTTGCCAGGATGGCGCAGGGCTTTAGGCGTGAGGGGGTTGCTGAGGTCAAACAGCACTTCACCCGCTTCATCCCGCAGAAACACATCGCGTTCTACTTCATCGACATTTACCTCGACCGAGAAGCTAGTCTCTGACTGAACGCTTTTGGTGGCCTGCACGTTCAGTCGCCCGCCAAACATGGCCTCAAAACCAAACTTGAAGCCAACACCGCTAATGGCTACGTTTAGGTCGGCAAAGATGCCTGCCTGCCCTTTAAAGGCGTAGGAGCCACCGTAGCTTTCCTGCACCACGTCCATGGTTTCCTGGGTTTCAGCAAACAGGCCGCCGTCCGCCGTCCACACGTAGGTGTTGGCCAGGTTGCGCTTCTCTAGCCGGGGCAGGTTTTGCAACACCTCCTCGCTGCCCAGGTCGCCGGTCTGGCCAAACAGCACATTCTGTCGACGGCCTACTGCCCCGGCATCGTACTGGTCATAGTAGGCCCGCACTCGCTCCTCTTCGCGCTGGATGCGCTGCTTGAGGGCAAAGGCTTCGATCGGTTTGTAGAAGCTGCTGTCGCTGCTAAAGGTGAGGGCGTTGGGGTAGGCAGGGTCGGGGGTGAAGCCGATTTTGCCATCCAGGGTGCCCTGCTTGGTGTACTGCGGGTTGATAGGGAAGTTGATGATGTTGCGATCGGGCGGAATGTCGGGGTTGGCCCGCATCTGGTATGACACCAGGGCGCTGTTGTGCTTGAGGCGCAGGGCAAACACATCGGCGGTTTGCGACTGCACCAGGGCAAAGCCTGTGTTTTCGGGAATAAACCGCCGACCGACATCGCCAAAGGCCACGGCATTGGAGGATTCCACAAAGCCCTGGAGCTGCTGTTTGCTAGATAGGTTGGTAGTCAGCCCCAGGCTGGTGCTGCCCGAGCTGAGCCAGCCCAGGGAGTTTTCAAACTTGGCCTTAATTCCAAAAGCGCCGTCCGCATCGGCCACAGTTAGCTCCAGGCCAATACCGGCGCTGGCATTGGCTTTGGTGAGCAGCCCTAGGGTCAAGTCAAAGCTGGAGTCAAAGCCGCTCTCTTTCTCGGCCGAGAAGGTGAGGTCGGTTTTGCTGGCCTGCTTGAGTTCTACGGAGCTGGCCCCGTTGTAGTTGGCAAATTCGCCTAGCACGACCCCCCGGCTGGTGAGGTTTTCGCCGGGGACTGGCGGAGCCCCTTCGATAAAGCCGATCAGCTGCGGGGCAAATTGCACCTGGCCGACCCATTCGGTGACCAGTTCTCCCACCTTAAAGCCAGTGACTAGCTCCCACTGGCCATTCTTAATCAGGCCATAGCAGCGCTTGTAGGTGCCAAACAGATTGCCATCGGCATCGGTTTGCAGGTCGCCGTACTCCTGCACGGCGGGGGCGCTCTGGAGGCGATCGCTAAAGGGCGTCCGTACCCCCGCTAGCGCGCTGCGCACCTGGGGCGTGTCTTCGCCAATGGGCGCGGTGGAGAGCACAAACTCTGCGGCAAAGGGGGTGAGGTCGTTGCCCAGCAGCGAGAAGTCGGAGAGCACGCCGGGCCTATTGGTGTCGAAGGGGTAGTAGGCCAGCAGGTCTTTGCGGTTGTCGAGGAACTGATCGTTTTCGCCCAGTAGGCGGCGGAAGAGGTTGTCCTGAATCTGCTCTAGGGTACGGCTAGTTTGCCAAATGCGGACTTCCTCCAGTTCGCCCTGGAAGAGCTCCTGGGTTTGGTTGTTGCGCCGAATGCCGCCCAGGGTGAACTGGGACTGGGTGGCGAGCAGGGCCGCGCGATTTCCCTCTGACACCGGCTCACTGGTCAGCAGTTCTCCGTTGCGGTAGAGCAACAGCTGCGATCCGCTGGGGTTAGGGTCTTTGACCCACTGCACCGGGCCCTTAAAGCGGGCGTGACTGCCGCTCTTAGCGTCAAAGGCGATGGTGCCCTCGGCTTCTTCAAAGCGCCACCAGGAGAGCAGTCCTTTCTCGCCACCTTGGAGGGTGGGCTTGAGGCTGCCTGCCTCAAGGGGCACGTTCCACAGGCGAATTTCAGCCAGCACGCCGTTGAGGGGGGTGATCGCTAATGGTTCGCGGAATAGCCGAAGCAGTTGTTCAACTTGCTCAAGGGTTGGAAGAGCCCCGTCACCGGGCAGTTCAATGCCTACCAGTCTGGCAAAGACCACCGTCTGCTCATCCGGGAAGGACAAGGAGGGAAGGTCAATAGCAACGCCATTGATACTGTCTACCCGGCCACCGTCAGGGCGCAGGGCCGACAGGGTAAAACCAGAGCCAAACTCCAGGGGTTGATTGCTACTGCCGATATCCACCGGCTGCTGGGGTTGACCAGCATTGATGCCTGGGTTAGTGCCTTCGCCATTGCGGTTGTCCTCCTGGCGAGGCGTGCCAGTAGTGTCGCTGCCAGGTTTTTTGTACTCAAACACGCCAAAGGGCTTCCCACCGGGGGTATTGGCCTGGCCATCCACAAAGAACTGAATGGCATCCCAGGAGACGATATCGACACCGGTTTGCTGGCCGCCATTGTTGCGCACTGGGTTGGTAACGGTGTTGCGCTTGCGGGTGACGGTGACCGTATGGAATGCTGTCGGGTTTGGGATGGGCTCAGAAACAAACAGGTGCTTGTTACCCTTGACATCCTCAAAGGCGAAGACAGCGCGCCCAGCGGGGTTGAGATACAGGGCGTAGGGCACCTGCTGCTCGGGGTCTTCAACGGCGCTGATTTTGCCCTTGGTGAGCAGGGCGCGGGGCTGGCTCAGGTCGTTGACCTTAAAGGCCACTTCCACCGTCAGATCGCGGTTGATGTCGAGGGTGAGATCGGTGCCCGCGTCTAGAAAGGTGCCATCCTGGCCGTCGAGCTGCACCCCGTAGGACTGGTTGAACACCGCCGCCAGGTGGTTCCACTGGCCGCCGGAGATTTTCTGCGACGCCTGCACCAGCTGCTCGCCCACCCCGGCAAAGACCGAGTAGGCGGGCAGGGGAGATTCTGTCGGCTGGGGATTGCCCACCAGGGTGCCATGGTGGCCAAAGCGGGAGTGGTCGGTGGCGCGGCGGTTGCCAAAATCGTCAAACCGCCAGCAGGCGACCAGGTCGGTTTCGTTGCCCGCCAGTTCTCGGCTCATGTCGGCGGCAATTTCGGCCTGGGTGCGGCCCCGCTGCCAGAGGCGCGCTTCAGCGATCGCCCCGTTCAAAATCCGCCCGCGATCGCTGCCAATATTGGGATGGGCCCCCAGGCCCCAGTCCGCCGAGATGGGGATGGCCCCCACCGTGGCGGACTGCTCGCCCAGGGCAATGCCGTTGCGGTACAGCCGCCAGTGGCTGCCGTCGTAGACCCCGGCCAGGTGTACCCAGGCCAGGCCCGTGCGATCGGCGACGGGCATGACGATGGCAACCTTGTGGTCGATGCCGTCGGTGCCATTGTGGCTGCCCACTTCGTAGCGCCCTTCGTTGATGCGTAGAAAGACCTGGCTGCCGCTGCCGTTGCCGTGGACGATCAGGTTGCCTAGGTTTTCATTCTTGGCGGGGCGCACCCAGACCTCTAGGGTGATTGCCCCGGCAAAGTTGAGATGGTCGGTGTTGGCAATGCGCACGACATCGGTGCTGCCGTTGAGCTGAATGGCCGTAGTCAACTCCTCTCGCTTTAGGCCCAGCAGGTAGCGGGTATCGGGGGTGCCAGCGGTAGGCTGGTAGTGAATGACCCTTGCCCGCTGGTTGGCCTCGGCAATTTGGGTGGGGCGCACCCAGGCTTCTAGGGTAAGGTCATCCTGGGGCGAAACGCCGCGCAGCTTTTGGGTCAGGGCGGCGGCGTTGGGGGCCTCTAGTCGGGCGTGGCTCTGGGCACCGTCGAAGGCGTAGGTGTGGCCGGGGGCCTCCGACACCCAGCGGCTGCTCAGGGTGAGGCCGCTGCGCACGGTCTGGTTCTTGACCGCCTGCCCGGCCCCGTTGGCGATCAAGGCCAGCAGTCGAGAGCCTGAGGCGAGATCGGCCCCGCCCTGGGTGGTGCTGGCCTGGACGGCGTAGTCGTAGGCCAAGAAGAAGACCGGCAGGGGTTCTACGGTGGGGTTGGCGACCTCGGTGCGAATGCTCAGCGCCGTTGCCCCCTGCTCCACAGCGGCGACTAGAACGGCCTTGAGGTCGCCAATGAAGAGGGTGGCCCCAGCGGGCAGGGAACGGGTGATGCCGCTGGGCACGGTGAGGGTGTCGGCGCGGCCGCCGGTGAGGGCAATTTCGCCCCGCCCGACAAAGGTGCGATCGCCCGCCTGACCATTTAGCACCTTGGCCAAGCCCTCGGGGGTGCGGGGCACCTGTCGCCAGGTTTCGGCAATTGTCTGCTCGCCCGCCTTGACCTGGAGGGTGACGGTGCAGGTGTCGGCCTCGTCCCCAGCCACGTCGAGGCGAATGCGATCTAGCTCGCCCTCGGTAGAGCGGGCAAAGCCGACCACGGCCTCGGTGCCTAGGGCATCGTTGAGGGGGTAGCGGGCCCGCTGGGTGAGGGTTTTGTAGTAGGCGACGAAGAACTGGTCGTCGGTACCCCGGAAGTAGAGGGCCACGTTGCCCACGGCGCTGTCAAACAGCAGCGGCGTATCGTCGGACCAGGCGAAGGTGAGCAGCCCGCCTGCGATCGAGAGACCGCTGACATCGCTCTGTACCAACGGCATAGTGGCGGCAAAGCCCTTGTTCAGGAGGTTTTGTAGGGCCGCCAGGGTGGTGCGATCGCTAATTACCGCCTGTTCTAGCTGTCGCCGCTGCTGGTCTTGCTCGGTGCGCAGGGTGGCGATGCTGGCGCGCAGGGTGATCAGCTCATTCAGCAGGGCGGCGAGGTCGCTGGCGAGGGTGTTGAGCGATTGCTGGAGTTCGTCGCGATGGCGGCGAAAGGCCGGGTTTTCAGAGATCTCTAGGCTGGAGATGCGATCGTTAATGTCGGGCCCCACATTGGTGGTGGGGTTGGTAAACGTGTGCACAAACCCCCGCTGGCGACCATTGTCGTTGCGGTTGGCGTGCTCGAAAACCGTCACCTGCAGGGCGGGGATCAATTGCTGTGACCCCCGCCCCAGGCGAACAAAGATGGACACACCAATGCTGCTGATCAAATCGTTAAAGTTGTTTTGATTGAGCTGGGTGTAGCCCACGAAGCGGGGCGAAAAGCTAGTTCCAATCGCATTCAGCCCAAAGGACAGCGCCCGCCCACCAAAGTTGGCATGCTCGTGCAGGGTAGCGCGGGCATTGTGCAGAAACTCGATCAGCTGCTGCAAATCGCGCTGGCCATTGGCCTGCAGGTTGCGCAGCTCGCGCAGACGGTTGAGTTTGGCCGACAAATTGAGGTTGTCCAAGCTGCCCGCTGGCAGGTTGAGGACGGTGCTGCGGTTGGCGATCGCATCATCCACGATCGTAAACACCCGGTTGAGGTAGTCGAGCTCGGTGGTGATGGCCGTAATGCGCTGGGTCTTTTGGCTGATCGAGCCCTGGATGGTCTGAATGCGATCGAGCTCGGCGTTGACATCGACGGTGCGGGCGGCCTGCTGCCGCTGGGTGATCGTGGCCTGCAACGCCTCAATCTGGGCCAGCTCAGCGCTGACATCGGCGCTGTCGTCGGCACTGAGGGTTTGGTCAATCCCCTGTTGAATGGTCTGAATCTGCGCCAGTTCGGCACTTATATCCACCGGGTCGCCGTCGCGTTCTACCGCGACGGGCTTGAGGGCCAGATTGTCAGGCCCCTTGGCCAGCCTGCCGTTGGCAGAAACCCCAAAGTCGAGGGTGGCAATCTCTTTGCGTTGCTCAGAGACCGGCCCCTGGGGGCCATTGCCCCCGGCCTGGGTCGCCACCGCCAGCATCACCCGTGCTCCCTGGCGCATGGGCTTGGCCTGCTGGTCGTAGCCGGTGCGGGCTTCCTCCTGCTGAAAGTACAGCAGCGAAGCGATACCCGACTCAACGGTGCGGCCTTCAAAGCGGAAGCTGTCGCGGTTGACCCCGGCATTCTCGCCAATGGGGGCGTCGGAGGTGACCCAGGCGCGGGCCGCAAAGCCAGCGGTCATAGTGCCGGGGGCGTGGTGGCCCGTCTGGTCGAGAATTTCGCGGCCCGAGCCTTCGTCCAGCCGCCAGTAGGCCGCCAGGCCAGTTTCTTGACCGGTCAGGCGCAGGCTGCGATCGCTGCGAATTTCTCGCTCTGACCGGGGCCGATTCCACAGGCGAATTTCGTCGATCAGGCCAAAGAAGCTGCGGCTGGGCGCACCGACTAGGGCAATGGGAGCATCTACGGGTACCTTGCCCGCGCTAGCCCCCGGTGTGCCCTCCGCCTGCACATCCACCGGCAGGCCATTGATGTAAAGGCGGTAGCCCCCATCCTCGCCATCGCTAAACACCACCGCTAGATGGTTCCACTGGTTCGATCGCAGCACCTCCCCGGTGATAAACCCATGGAAGTCAGCGCCATCGCCAAAACCGACCCGCACCCGGCGGTTGTCCACAATCCAGATCGAGGGCGGTGCCGTGGCGGTCTTGTCGTCATTTCCCAGCAGCGCCTGCTCTAGCGACTCGCCCGGCTCCGGTGCGGTGACGCGGGGGAAGATCCAGGCCTCCTGGCTAAAGCCCTGACCGAGGCGAACCCCTGGGGCCAAGACGACGTGATCGCTCTCCCGGCTAAAGTCCAGCGCAGTTTCGGCGGCATCGCTGGCGGTGGTAACCTGGGTGCCCCGCGTGTTGAACAGGCCCTCCTGCGATCGCTCCACGTTGTAGGCGTCGATCTGCCCGGTGGCGCTGTTGAAGGCAAAAATCTGCCAGCGCATGACCTCGGCGATCGCGGTGGGCAGCAGCAAAACGGAAAAGCGCCCCGCCTGCAAATTGCGAATGAACGACAGCTCCTGGGTGGGCTCAAAGAAGGGCTGATCCTGCATATCGCGCGCGCCTAGGCTGTCTTTGGTGCTCTGGGGCCGGGTCTTGCTGCGGCTGCGCCGAAAGCGCACCTCTAGATTCAGCTTGAGCTGGGGCGCAGCTGCCGACTCTCCCGCCTGGGATGGGCCCGAGGCACCCGAGAGCACGAAGCGATCGACCAGCAGCGTGGAATCGACGATGGGTACCCTGCTATTCCCAGGGCCAGCGACGGTGATTTGGTCGGGGTGGTTGGCGGCGATCGCCTGGCGAAACACGTAGATAAGCCGCCCGTCAGACATCGCCTGAAAGGGCGCATCTGCCGTTAGCCGCGCGGTTCTCGACAAAAACTTGTTTTCTTCGTTCTCGGCCACGACTACACCCGGCTCGACCGGATCGCGGCTGCCCTTCTTCACCGTCGGTAGCAGCAGCTGGTCAGCCAGACCAAAGCCTACCTCCGCAATTTCCTTCGGGAACTCCAGCTCCAGGGGCTGGTCAGCCCAGGCCGTCACGTCGAGGGAATTGTCCTGACCATTTAGGTTTAGCACGGAATAATAGATGCGGCGCTGGTCGTCCATGGCCATGGCAATCACGGTGCCCTGGTGGCGCACGAGAACGGGGTAGCGGTAGTTGCGATCGCTGTAGCGCTTGATGAAGCTCTCTAAAACGGGGGCTTGAGCAGTCATGGGAAGATTCTCCTGCTTGGGTTTGCGAACCCTGCCCAAAGATTTGACCCAGCGGGGCCAAACACCTAGGCAGTATTTGGGGACGCAGAACAGCTACAGAGATTGCTCTTTCGACTGCGGCAGCTTTTTGGTGATTTACCTCACTGGGAAAAATGATTTTACGCACCTGGTAGTCACCACCCCTAACGGTCGCACTCAACTGGATTGCGCTTATCTGATTGCCCTGGTGTTGGGCATGATGCTGGTTAAGGCGGGCCAACGGACTCGTCTGGATTGGCATGGCGACCGAGGCTTGAGTTTTCTGCTTAGACTGCCGCATTGAGTTCTCTAGGGTCGTTTCATTCTCATTTTGAGAATGCCCGCAGACCCACCCCTGCCCCTCCGAGGAGGGGATTCGAGGCCACTTCTCCTCCTCGGAGGGGTGCCCGCAGGGCGGGGTGGGTC
>JAIXUR010000562.1 GCA_027483425.1 Cyanobacteriota bacterium
CCGGTAGCGCCAGGCGACCGGCCTCGTCAGTATCATCCCCGTCGCGCTCTTGCCGTTGTACCTTGAGCCACTGGTTGGCCCCGCCGTAGGTGTCATTGGCCAGGGCCACAGCCGTGCCTCGCCCCAGGGCCGTGCGCTTCCACATCCAGGGGGGCAGCACCTGCCACACCATCGTAGGCATGATCGCTCCCCAGCTCTGGAGCATGGGCAGCAGGGTGCCATCCCACCAGTAGGCCCCGGCACAGTCGCTCAGCACCACGGCAATGCGCTGCCCCCGCTGGTCGATCAGCTCGCTGGGGCGATGGCCGGGGCGCTGGGGATTCGCGATCAGCAGCACCGTATCTTCGTTAGGGCGGGCCTCGCGGTTGACCGCCAGGTCAAACACCTGCACATTCCAAAACAGGCCGTAGCGCTTCAAAATACGCACCACATCCTTCACCAGGCGCTGCCAGATGGGCATCGACGAACTGCGATCGACCACCAGAATGATGTCGAAGTAGGGGCGCTGCTCGGGCTTGAGCACCGGCAGCCAGAGGCGGGTACGGGCGATCGCCTCGACGGTGGCCGACTCATCCAGGCGCTTGCCCAGACCCGCATCGACCTGTTTGAGCAGTGGCCGGAGCGCTCGAATGATCGCCAGGGCATCGGTCAGCATCGGCGGGTCGGCTAGCCACACGGGGAGAGTCTGCGGTGGCAACACTCCAGCCTGGGGCGTAGGGGCGGCCAGGTTGGCCTGGGGGATCGGCGGTGGCGGCGGCGGTGGCGGCTCCAGCTCGGGCATCGCGTCTAGGTCCACCGAGGGCAGCGGCGGTGGCGTCTGGAGTGGCAGCGGTGCCGCCTCAACGGCTGGAGCAGCCACCTCAATTTTGGTCGCCAACCACAGGGTCTCAGCAATTTCAACGCTGGTGCTCGCCTGGTCTTCGGCCAGCAGCGTGACGAGCCTGCTGACCAAATTAGACACTGCCGAGGCCTCTTCCCTAGACATCAGTCGGCCTCGCTGAGGCGTCTAAACAACAGGTCTTGCAGGCGGGCCATTTCGACTTCGCTGGGGCTGTCATCGCGGGTCATCAGGTAGATGGCGTTGAGCAGTTGGTCGGTGGCGCGATCGGTCTTGTTGTCTTTGTCTAAAAACTGGCCGATCAGGGTTTTGAGGGTGGCTTCGGTCTGAGTCCAGCCGCTCTGGTCGGCGATGTCGAAGTGCGATCGCACAATCGGCAGCAGCGACTCTGGGGTGGGGTTGGGCATCTTCACCCGCAGGCAGCGGCGGTAAAACTCGGGCGGAAAATCGCGCCCCCCATTGCTGGTCATAATCACAATGGGAAATTCGCAGCACTTGACCCGACCATTGGTAATCTGCGCCGTCATATCCAAGTCGGCGGTGCGCACCTCCAGGGTGAGGTCGGGGCCGTCGTTGCCCCGGCGGCGCTTGCGGCGCACCAGCTCAGGTATCTCAAATTCCCCTTCTTCAAACAGGTTGAGCAGGTCGTTGGGCAGGTTCAGGTCGCCCTTGTCGATTTCGTCAATTAGCAATACCCGTGGCAGGCGGGAGGGCAAAAACGCCGTCCCCACTGGGCCCAGCTGAATGTAGTCGCCTAGCTCATCGTCTGTGTCGGGCTCGGGCTGAGGGGAGCGCGCGCCCTGGCGAGTGTTGTCGAGCTGGGCGTCTTGGAGGCGGGCGATCGCATCGTAGCGGTACTGGGCATCCACCAGGTTGGCCCGAGCGGTAATCGGCCAGGTCAGCACCGGGCCGAGCTGTAGCTCGTAGGCAATGGCGTAGGCCAGGGATGTTTTGCCCGACCCCGGTACCCCCGTCACCAGCAGAGGCCGCCGTAGATGAATAGCGGCGTTGACCGCATCCACAATATCGGAGTGGCCCTGGTCATCGATCCGCACGCGAAAGCTCTGGCCTCGCTGGAATGAGCGAGTATCTGCGGCGGCGAGCTGGCGCAGGCTATCCCAATACTCGCTGTCTTTCACCGTGCTGATGCCATCCTGGGGCAAAAACTGTCGCCAGGGTGGCCGCTCTGGGGGCTGGGTCAACCCCTGGGGCTGGTCGGCGTTTCCATGAAAGTATTTCCAGGGCATAGGGGGCGAAACGGTGAATTACAAGGCAACGAGCAGGTCTTCTTCCCGGTTGGGGTCAGGCAGCTGGGGCAGGCGATCGGGCCGGTCACAGAGCAGTTTAATGGGTTGGGCCGTGGGCGATCGCAGCCGATGCAAGCGCCAACCCCTGGCCAGGTCGGCAAAGTTCGTCCATTGGCAGGCGGCCAGCAGAGCGTCAAACTCAGCCTCTAGGGTAGTGGCATCGTCGCTGGCGGGCGCTGAGACCCACAGGGCAATGGGCACAGCTGCGTCAATAATCTCATAGAGCAGATCAGATCGACGGGCCGCATCGGTGGGCAACTGGGCCACGAACTTGAGCCCCAGGGCGTCTAAATCCTTCAGCATGGCCTGGAGAGAGCCTTTCTCGCTGGGGCAATGGGCCTGACGGTGAAACTGGAGACAGAGAGCCTGCAGGTCTGGACAGGCGTCGAGTTTTTGCCAGCGGCGGGCCAGGGCTCGCTGAATGCCGCGATCGCGCACCCGTTCCAGCGATCGCACCAAAAACCGTCGATGGTTGCCCAGGGCTACGGCCCTGCCGCGCTTGTCCTGCATCTGCCAGTGGGTGGCGATGTCTTCGTCGAGGTATTGGCAGGGCAAAAACACCTCCAGAATGACTTCGCCATCGTCGCAGGCCTCCGCCTCCAACGCCGCCTCCGCCTGGTGAATCCAGCGAGAGATCTGCGCGGCGGCCTCGGTAATGGCGCAGGTCTTAGGGCAAGCCCCAAAGCCAATGGGTTTCTCGACTCCGGTTACTCGCAGCTCGGGGTAGAGGTTCACATCGCTGCCGTGGGCCTCTAGCGCCACCAGCAGATAGGCATGGCGAGTAGAGGTTGGGGGGGCCGGGGGCGCAGCGGAAGGCACGTTAAAGGCCTGGGCAATGCGATCGCGCCACTGTTCAAACTGGGTGAAATCTCGCGGCGCTCCCTCCTCAGCACTCTGCAAGGCCGCCATCACTCGCTCCACAAACCGCACGGCCAAGACCGGATCATCAAAGGTCGTGATCAGGCTTTGAATCTGGGCGGGCTCATTCAGGGGCGGGTTATCGGGACGCACCTGCCAGAAGCCCTTAGCGTAGACATCGTGAAACGCTTTGAGAAAGGCCATCTGCATGGCCGCAAAATCGTAGAGTGAAAAGTAGCCAAACAGCGTGGCCCAGTCTGTCGTTGCCAGCCTCGTTGTGCGCTCAATCAAGGGCCTGCCCAGTATTTGAGCCAGAACGGTCTGGAGTACCCCCAGCCCAGGGCCGGTGGTTTCGACCCACTGCAACAGGGTAAAGGCGCGATCGCCCTGGGCCGCCAAATCCGATGGCAAAAGGCCAGCGGGCGGTTGCAGCGCAAACACCACCATCTTAAAAGATGGATCTGGGAGGCCATTTAAGCCCGTTATCAACGCCAGGCGTTCTTGAGGCGATAGGTTGGCATGGCTTGGCATCGATGGGCAGATCGCAGTACGTCTCGATTGGAGGGAAGCTTTATTTCTACGGAAACAATGAACTCCTTTCCCATTAAACC
>JAIXUR010000144.1 GCA_027483425.1 Cyanobacteriota bacterium
CCCTGGGCAACCGCACGCTCAATGGCCTCACCGAGGCGCAGCTGCCGATGATCCACGGCAGTCTGGATGCGATTGCCCAAATCATGGATGCTCCCGTGGACGGCATTGTGTGCAACATTTTGGCGGAGGTGATTATGGATCTCATCCCCCAGATGTCCACCATCATTGCCCCCAGCGGCTGGGGCATTCTCAGCGGTATTTTGCTCGATCAGTCTAAGCTGGTGGCCGATACCCTAGAGCAGCATGGCTGGGTAGTAGCCACCCTGTGGCGGCGGCAGGAGTGGTGCTGTCTCAACGTGCGGCGCTCGCCCCACTGAACCTATGACCTTCTCTGATCTTGGCTTTGTCGCTAAAGTGGCCGTACTCTCTGGAGCCCTGAGCGGGGCGATTAAGTACGGTCTGCCGATGCTATTGGCAGACTCTCCAGCGGGTCAAAACAGCCCTACCTTGGGCCTAGTGGTGGCGTTGCTGCTGGCCCCCTCAGCACTGATGGGCGGCATCTTCTGGCTGCGGCGCAGCTCCATCCTCTAACCCCAGGCTCGTCCCCATGCGCACCATCGAGAGTATTAACGCCAAAATTCGCCAGGGGCAGGTGGTGGTGCAAACCGCCGAAGACTTCAAAACCCATGTCAAAGAGCAGGGCCTTGCGGCGGCGGCCCAGGCTGTGGATGTGGTGGCAACGGGTACCTTTGAGCCGATGGAGTCCTCCGGGGCAATGCTCAACTTGGGCCACACTGACCCCCCGATCAAACTGCTGGAGTGCTACCTGGATGGGGTGCCTGCCTACGCGGGCTTTGGTGCGGTGGATGTGTGTCTGGGCGCGAGTCAACCCGCCCAAGCGGGGCGTGGGGCCGACCTGGGCGATGCCGATGAGGTGCGTGAGTACGGGGGCGGCCATGTGATTGCCGATCTAATCGCGGGGCGCAGTATCCCGCTCCAGGCCACGGGCCATGGCACCGACTGCTATCCCCGCACATCCCTTGAAACCACGATTACCCGCGACAGTATCAACCAGTTTTACCTGTTTAGCCCCCGGGGGTTGTATCAAAACTTTATTGTCGGGGTCAACGGCGGCGATCGCCCCCTCTCCACCTACCTCGGCCCCCTCCAGCCCCGCTTGGGCAACGCGGTCTATGCTAACCCCGGTGCCCTTTCCCCCCTGCTCAACGACCCTGACTTGGAAGCGATTGGGATCGGCACCCGCATTTTTTTTGGAGGCGGTGTGGGCTACATCGCCTGGGAAGGGACCCAACACTTTCCGCTGCAGCGGCGCTTGCCTAACCGCACCCCCATTGGCCCGGCGGCCACCCTGGCGCTGATTGGCGATGCTAAGCAAATGCAGCCCCAGTGGGTGAGGGGCTGTTATTTCAAGGGTTATGGGCCTTCGCTCATGCTGGGGGTTGGGGTGCCGATCCCGATTCTCAATGAGCAGGTCGCCGCCTACTGTGCGGTGGAGGATGCCGACATTGTGGCTCCGGTCATGGATTTTTCGATTCCCCGGCGGGTTAGGCCCACCTTTGGTCTGGTGAGCTATGCCCAGCTGAAGTCCGGCACCATCACCATCGAAGGGCAGCCGGTGCGCACGGCACCCCTGGCCAGCGTTTTTCTAGCTCGCCAGGTGGCCGCCGAACTCAAGGGTTGGATTGAGGGCGGCCAGTTTGAGTTGACGGCCCCGGTGGCCAGCCTGTCCCCCGATCGGGCTTTTCTGCCCCAGGATGCCCTGGGGAGCTAGGGTGATCTACTCGGCGGGGCGATCGCGGTTATCTTCGCGCTTTTTGGGGCGATCGCTGCCCTGAACCCCCGCTGGACGACGGCTAGGCATGGGAGGACGGCTTCCCCCAGCGCCACTGCGACCCCCAGACGGGCCCCGCCGGGGGGCACCACCGCTGCCGGGCGATCGCTTCTTGGGCGGCACAATAGCTACCATTGACGCCTCGCTCAGCACCAGAATCTTGGCCTCGCGCCTGACCTTAAAGTCCCAGAAATAGCCGACGGTGCGGCCCTCAATGGTGCCATGGATCAGCAACTTAAAAGGCTTTGACGACCCTGGGGTGCGTTTCATGCCCTGAAGAATTTTGACCGCAATGGACTGATCCTCTGGAGAGTAATTCACCACCTCACCACGGATGGAAAAGAAATTCTCATTGACTGGGGGGAGATCCGCTAGGTTCGACGGGTCTGAAGCCGGGGATGTTTCATCATCGCTATCCTCTGCCTCTGTTCCTGGGGGTGTTTCCCCCGGTAACCCAAGGGTTTCGGGTTCCCAGACGCCAACAATTTGCAGGTGTAGGTCTTGATCGTCGTTATCCATCTCGCGACGGGTGCGGGGGTACACCACCCACAGGTGGGGCACGGCCAGATCGATATGCTTTTTGACCAGACTGGTGATGCGCCCCAGCAGTACCGAGTCAATCACGTAGCCATCATCAGTGGTGAGGTTGCCGCGGTTAAGCTGGTCGGCCTCGGTGGGTTCGTAGGTGCCCCGCACCAACCCAATGGCCCGATACTGCATGGGCTCGCTGGGAGGCGCAATGGGCTGGTAACGGTAGGCTGCCGGATCCGGCTCTGGTGCAGCAGGGGGCGCTGGGGCCGCCGCCGGTTTAGCCATGGTTTCGGTCGGCTTAGGGGCTGGCTTAATCGCTACCGGGCTAGGATCTGGAGCGGTCGGGCGCACTGGACGCACCGGACGCTGGGGGGGAGACAGTAGCGATGGCCGTTCCCCAGGAGGTACTGCCCCCTGATGGCTGCCACCGTTAGCGTTAACGTCATTTTTACTAGAAGCGTCTTGTTTATTAGAAGCGTCTTGCTCTGCAGAACCCATGACACCACCGATCTCCTCTCAACATTAACCAGCTACCCGGCGCAACGACAACTTTGCGCATAACTTAGCCTGTAAGCCTAGCGTAACATTCACCCTTTCATATGCATGGTAGGGGCAAAATTTAAGCGTAGTTCACTTTACTGGCCAGGGGTTCTACGATTGGGCGCCCAGGCGCGGCTGGTCTGTACCTCCCTAGGCTCCATCGAGGAAAGGGAGATACTGTAGTCGCTCTGGTCGCCCTAGGCGCTCTGGGGGTAGCTCCTTTACTTTGCATTGCTGACGAGGAGCTATCCGTATTGTTTCTGAGTTTCTTGGCAACTTCTTTGCTACTGTAACCCTGGCGTCGGCTCGATTGACTCTGGGCTAATCACTCTGGGCTAATCACTCTGGGCCAATCACTCTGGGCCAGCTATTCTAGCGCTTTAGACCTAGCCTGGGCCTGAAGCGCTAGAATAGCTGGCCTGACTCCCCCCTGCGATCGCAATTTTGGTTGCGACCTCGCTGCTCCCTTAATGAGGTAGACCTGTGACTGCAAACCGCAATCGTTGGCTCGTTGGCACCGTATTAACCCTGGCGCTGGCCGCCTTTTTATCCCTATCTTTGTTGCCTATTTTGGGCAGCAACAGCAACCGCCGAGGCAGTGATGCCGCTAGCACCAGTCCACCCGCCGACCCCACGTCGATGCAGGCTGAGCTCGAGGCCCAGGCGCGGGGCTATGAGCTGGTGCTAGAGCGCGAACCCGACAACCAGACAGCGCTCCAGGGTTTGGTCGATGCGCGCATCCAGCTTGGCGATATTAGCGGCGTGGTGAGCCCCCTCGAAAAACTGGTAGAACTCAACCCCGGCGTCGCTGACTACGCTGTCCTCCTCGCCCAGACCAAGCAGCAAATGGGTGACCTCGAAGGGGCTGCCCAGGTCTATCGCCAAGTGCTCGATCAGGAGCCTGGTAACATCAATGCGCTCCAGGGTCTAACGGTGCTCCTGGTGGAGCAAAAACGTCCTCAGGCGGCCATTGGTCTGTTGCAGGACACGCTCAAAACGGCTGATAAATTGCAGTCAGAGGGAGCGGCGGGGGGCATCGACACCATCTCTATCAAACTGCTGCTGGCCCAAGTGCATGTCGAGGCCAACAGTCTTGATCAGGCGATCGCCATCTACGACGAAACCATTGCGGCGGCACCAGAAGACTTTCGCCCGGTGCTAGCCAAGGCGCTCGTCCTACAGGATACGGGAGACGCCGATACGGCTAAAGCCCTCTTCGCCCAGGCTACAGCTCTGGCTCCAGCCCAGTTCAAAGACCAAATTGAACTCATGGCCACCAAGGGCCAAGGAACGCCGGAAGCGGGGGCACCCGCCTCTGGCGATACCGTAGAACTGCTAGAACCCGCGCCAGCAGGCTCTCCAGGGGCCGCTACCCCTGGTACAGGGTCACCCTAGCTCAACGCCTGGCCCAGGTTGGGTACGCCCTGTCCCTGACGACGGGGCGCGGCCTGACTGGCTTCTACGGGCTCAAACTCGATGTGGTTGAATAGCGTGGTCACAAAGGCGAACAGCAAAAACGGCAGCGATAGCACTAAAATCAGTCCCACTGTGGCTAGGGCAAACATGGGCTGCCGGGCACCCATCAGCGCTAGAGACGTTGCCAAGCTAACGAACAAAATGACCAACCAGGCAATGATTTGGCCGTAGATGTCGCCAAAGGTGAGCGTGCAAGTAAAGCGGTATTTATTCCCGTCCATGGTTTGATCCTGCCACAATCAGTTTCCTAATACAGATCAGCATATCGGCCTCGTTTGGTCTGCTGTGGTTTCTCAACATTTCCACAAACGTTGCAATAAAATGTTGCAACGTTTGTGGAAATGCTTAAGGGGCGTCATCGTATCGTTGTTGGTAGAACCGTTGGTAGAGTCATGTCCTGAGGACAATGGGATATCAGTACATCCTGTTTCATAAGCCCTACAACGTGCTGAGCCAGTTCAGCGATGGCAGCACCCCGGCCGCCGCTGACGCTAGCCACCGCCTCACCCTGAAAGACTTTATCGCCCTGGCCGATGTGTATCCCGTGGGGCGGCTGGATCGCGACAGCGAAGGTCTCATGTTGCTGACTGACCATGGCCAGGTGCAACATCGACTCAGTGACCCACGCTTTGCCCACCCTCGCACCTACTGGGTTCAGGTCGAGCATCTGCCCTTGGCCCCAGCCCTGGCGCAGCTGTGCCAGGGGGTCACTATCAAGGGCTATCGCACCCGGCCTTGCCAGGCGAAGTTGCTCCCGGTTGAACCAGACTTACCGCCGCGAGAGCCACCCATTCGCGATCGCCGGAGCATTCCTACGGCCTGGATTGAGCTCACCCTCCATGAAGGCAAAAACCGCCAAGTGCGCCGGATGACTGCGGCCGTAGGCCACCCGACCCTGCGGCTGGTGCGAGTTGCGATCGCCCACCTAGAGTTGGGTAATCTACAGCCGGGCCAGTGGCGCCCTGTGACGTCCATTGAACGGCAGCGGCTGCTGCGGCTTTAGGATAACCTCCCGAGCCCCCAAGCTCCGTCCCAGAGGCTGGGCCAAAAATCATGGAGTAAACATTTCAGAACCAGGGCCGTAAGCTACCATGGGCTTGTAGCAGGCGATACAGGGCCTCCCTGGGCAATACTTGACGGGACTTGACGGGCAATCTCCAACCCACTTTATTGGTAGGGTGGATAGAATTACCGCTATCTTGACAGGTTGTGTCTGGGCTTCCGGGTAAGCACTCAGGTAAGAAACCTGGTTGAGAGGTTACAGTACTTCTAAATTGCTGGCTAGCTGGCCTAACTTTGGATCTCCGCTAGGATGCTAACTTGCCCTTTTTGTGAGTTTGAGAATATTGATCCACAGCTGTCCTGTGCAGCGTGCGGCCAGCCCTTTCAACGGTTGCGAGTGATTGATATTCCTGGCCCTGGCGCGGCAGCCATTACCCCAGACGATCTGTATGGCAGCCACTACCTCGATGCTGACCAGCGCTACCGACTCATGGATTGTCCTCTGGACTCGGCTGATGCTAAGGCCCTCACCGTCATCGATTGCCAGCCCAACAGCGCCTCCCCCTTGCAGGCGTTACAACAGATCTGGCTCGAGATTCCCACCCTTGACTTAGCTAGCCATCCTTTGACCGCAGGACTGCCTGCCGAGGCCCATCCCTACTTGGCCCTTCAGGTGGATAACTTTCCGGCTATTCCTGAACTTCACCATGCTTGGCAAACCCCCCAGCGCGCCCTGCTGCTGATTGAAGATCGCACCACCTGGCTCCCGCTAGCGACGGCTTGGTCGGCTACCGATGACCCGCTCCAGCGCATCCAGTGGCTGCTGGAAACCACCCTGTTGTGGCAGGCCCTAGCCGCCTGCCAGGGCCAAGCTACGCTGCTCAATGCTCAGCGGCTGGCCGTGAACAGAAACCAACTCCTCTGCCTCACCCAGATTGACCAGGTGCCTGGCCCCTCCCCCTTGCCTCTGCCAGCCCTGGGGCAGATGTGGCAACAGCTCATGGGCCCTAGCCCCGCCTCCCTGCCCTCGCCCTTGCCTACCTTGATCCAGGTTCTAACCAAAGGCACTGGGCTCACCCTTGAACAGGTGCAAGACGCGTTAGCGTTGGCGGCTCAAGACTACCAAGCGGACTCCAGCCCAGACCTTCCCCTGCTCCGGAATGGCTCTGAAAGCCTCACAGGTATGTCGGATAGGCCTGAGGCAGATTTCCCTCAGGCGATCGCAGCGCCCAGCCCCTCGATCACCCTCGAGCCTGGAGACGATCAGACTTTGGCCGATCTAGGTCTTGGCTATCTAGACCTAGACGGTCTAGACTTCGACGTGGCCTTCGAAACCCAGGAATTTGAAACCCAGGAATTTGTCGAAGACGATGGCACGGGGCTCCTAGAAGCTCCTACCATGGTTTTGCCCATGAAACTAGCTAGCCTTGACGACGCTGGCCAGAGCCACGTGGGGCAACAGCGCCGCCATAACGAAGACTGGTTCTTTACCCAGACGCAGCTGCATAAAGTGAGCGGCCCCCAGGGCACTGTACTGCGTGCCAAGGGACTTTATATTCTTTGCGATGGCATGGGAGGCCATGCCTCTGGGGAAGTGGCCAGCCAACTGGCAGGGCAGGCCCTGCGAGATTATCTGGCCCAACATTGGGGCGATCGCCTGCCCGACCAAGAAATCCTGGCTCAGGCGGTAATCACCGCTAATCAGACCATCTTTGATATTAATCAAACCAACGCTACATCAGGGGTGGGGCGTATGGGC
>JAIXUR010000027.1 GCA_027483425.1 Cyanobacteriota bacterium
CCCTGGGGGAGGCAGAAACAGCCCACCCAAAGGTCGATTAGCCATATTAGAGAGTGTTTGGAGAGCCCACTCCCTCCGGATTTCAAAACACTCTCTAATATGGTTACTAATTTCTTGGATTTGTTGATCGTCCTCATTTATGAATACAATACTTTCCTTCAAAGCCCTATAACGGCTAAGTTCATCGAACGTCAATAATCCTTTCAGCCTACTCAACTATTCGCTAGTCGAGTCAAGCAAATGGAAATCGGAGGTTAAATATATGAGTTTAGTCATTCCCGATGAGTTTCTGCAAACAGCACATATTTCTGAAGCCGACCTCAAGCTGGAAATTTCTATTCTGCTATTTCAGCAGGGAAAGATTACCTTGGGCACAGCCAGCCAGTTTACAGGCATGAATCAATTAGAATTTCAGCGAATTTTGGGTAGTCGTAAAATTCCCATTCATTACGGCATTGAAGACTTCCGGCAAGACCTCAAAACCCTGGAGGCAAATGGTTCAGACCGAGAGCAACATCAACCCACTCAGACAGAAGTTCTTCAACGAATTGAGCAACGCAGAACCTTTTCCCCCGCTCAATCCTATTTGCCGGATACCCTCGCCATCCTTCAGGAAGACCGCGCCCGATGACTGATTCCCTCAAATGTGTGGTAGATGCCAGCGTCGGCATCAAGAAATTTATTATTGAGCCACTGACTCCCAAAGTGGATCAGCTTTTTGCTCACTTAAATGACCCGAATGCTCGGCTTTACATTCCAGATTTGTTTTACATCGAATGCACGAACATTACCTGGAAATATATTCGTGCTGGACAGTATGACAGCGCCGAAGCACAAGCAAACTTAGCCGATCTCAAATTGCTCCGCTTTACATCAACCCCCACTGTCGATCTCATGCTGGAAGCAATTGCCATCAGCGTGACCCATGGAATTTCTGCCTATGATGCTTGCTACGTCGCCCTTTCACAACAAAACAACGTGCCCTTACTGACTCAAGATCAGCGGCTAGTTAACACATTGAGAGATACCGACTTTAATATTCAGCTATTTACAGATGTTACGATTCCGCCTGTTCCATAGGTTTTGATCAACTTGAGGCAGTCTAACTTGTCGTTAGAGGGAAAATTTTTGCCTATCTCCCCATCAGAGCGCACAACCATGGCCATGGCCTCAGAGCTGTACCACATCTAAACGAGAGGTGGCTAGGCGATCCATCCATCCGGCCAGGAACTCGTGGTTGGTCGCCTGCTCCGCTGGGTTTTGGGTATCGGCGGGGTGGGGCAACAGCCCCTGGAGTGAAGCGCTAGTCACGCAAAACATTGATTTTTGGAAGCTCTGGCAGATCTTCACCCGCACATCGTCGAGCCCGCGACCTTGGGCTTGATAAAAAGCGGTCAGGTAATCGGGTAGGTAGTGGCGCATATCCTGCATCAGCAGGGTAGGGGGAATGCCCGCCCCACCGATGGGGAGGGGATCGGCATAGAGGGCACCGTAGTCAAAACGGCCCTGGTCGACGGAGATCTGGTTGGCCTGGGCATTGTAGGAGACCGTACCCAAAAAGGGCGTCCCCCTAAAGAACACCGCCTCTACGTAGGGCACCGCCACATCCATTAAAAAAGTCAGCTCAGCCGAGGCCGGGAGCAGATCGTGGGTGACTCCACCAATCTCCACGGCGTAGGTGATGGGGTTCGCCGCCGCCGCCACCAGCCCCGCCTTCACAAAGGCTACCACCTGGGGAATGGTAGTTACGGTGCCCGCGTCGTAGGCGCCGGAGAGATCAATAAAGAGGTCGCTCATAACCCGCCAAAACTGGCCCAGGGCGCTGTAGTAGACAAGCTGGCGTACCTGCTCGGGCAAAAAGTCGGGGAATAGGCCGTGGAGGCCGCGAATGGGTAGGTTGGGTTTGATCTTGGCTGAAACGGCGGCCTCGCAGCGCTGCAAAAAGTCGTCGCTATCTAGGTAGTCGTCCATCTTGCCGCCGCCGTGCCAGAGCATGGTTTTCATGCAGTACTCGGCGTACTCAAAGTTGATGCGATCGTGCCACCAGTGGCGCAGCAGCTGGGGCAGGGTGACCTTGCCGTTGAAGTATTTGAAAAATGGAAACAGCACCAGGAACTGGTGATCGGCAATGTAGATCAGGTTTTTGGAGTAGGCGTCGAGCACCACCCCATAGCTTTTGAGAATGCCCACCACCTCGAGCACATTGGTTCTAGAGTCGGGCAACAGGGCATCTGCCCTCAACAACCGCTGGATAAACGGCTCTAGGGGATGGGGAGCCGTTAGGGGTAGGGTTTGGGTCATGGGGTGTAGACCTCGACTTTGGATTCAGGAGTGGATTCGACGGTGAGCTCGGTCAGGCTAGGATCCAGCCTGATGGAGTTGGCTAGGGCCGGTGCGACCAGGGTGGTGTCGGCCACGGCAACGGGCAGGGTAGTCAAGGGTGTTTTCCCCAGCGCCATTCTCTCGTAGGGCTGGTAGAGCCCCAGGGTGGTGTGTTCGCTCCAGCGGGCTAGCCAGCTGGGTTGCAGGCCAAAGGCTACGATCAAAGCCGCTAGCACCAGGGCGGGGGTGCGATCGCGCCAGGTGACCGAGGGCAGTACTATATCGAGCTGGGGGGTAGGGCTGGGGGGTGCGATCGCCAGTCGCCCAAAAAAGGCTCGGTTCACCAGCAGCAAAAAGTACACCGCCGTCAGCCCAGAGCCCACCATACACAGCAGAGTCTGCACCGGAAAGACCAAAAAGCTGCCCCGAAACACCAAAAACTCAGAGATAAAACCCACCATGCCGGGAATACCGGCGCTGGCCATCACCCCCAAAATCATCAGGCTGCCCACAAAGGGCAGCCCACGTTCTGGGTTGAGCAGCCCCCGCAGCACCGTGAGGTCGCGGGTGCCCGTGGTTTTATACACCACCCCCACCAGCAAAAACAGCAGTGCCGAAATCAGGCCGTGGCTAATCATTTGAAACACCGTGGCCACAATGCTCACCGGGGTCGCCGCCGCCGCCGCCAGCAGGACGTAGCCCATGTGGCCAATGGAGCTGTAGGCCACCATCTTTTTCATATCCGGCTGGGCAATGGCGGCTAGGGAGCCATACAGGACGCTAATTACCGCCCAGGTGGCCAGCCAGGGGGCCAGGGCCATCCAGGCCTCGGGCAGCAGGCCCAGGCCAAACCGCACCAGGCCATAGGTGCCCAGCTTCAGCAGCACCCCCGCCAGCAGTACCGACACCGGGGTCGAGGCCTCCACGTGGGCATCGGGCAGCCAGGTGTGAAATGGAAACAGCGGCACCTTAATGCCAAAGCCCACCAGCAGCGCCACCAGCAGGGTAATTTGTTGGGCTAGGGGCAGGGCGGTGGCTAGGTCGCGGTCATAGTCAAAGCTGCTGTGGCCCGACAGCCACACCAACCCCAAAAAGGCCCCCAAAATCAGCACCCCCGACAGGGCGGTGTAGAGCAAAAACTTGGTGGCCGCATAGCCCCGCTTGGCTCCGCCCCAGATGGCAATCAGCAGGTACAGCGGCACCAGCTCGAGCTCGTAGAAAATAAAAAACAGCAGCAGGTTGGCGGACAAAAACGCCCCTGCCACAGCGCTGTTGAGCACCAGCAGCAGCACGTAGTAAAGCCGGGTGCGGGGTAGGGTGGGGTCGCTGATGTAAAGGGCGACCATGCCCAGCAGGCTATTGACGGCGATCAGGGGCAGCGATAGACCGTCGAGCCCTAACCGATAGGTGAGCCCCAGGGGCTCTACCCAGGGCAGCAGCTCCTCGAACTGAAACCCTGGGACAGCCAGATCAAAACGGGTGGCCAGCAGCCCCACCAAAGCTAAGGTCAGCCCTAGGCCCAGGCCGCTAACCACCTTGGCCGTCTGGGCCTCTAGTTTGCCGGGCCACAGGATCAACACCAGGGCGGCCACCAGCGGAATTAAAATGATTGCACTCAGCATTGCCCACCGTTACCAAAGCATCCAGGTCATGAAAATTCCCAGCAGCCCCACTCCGGTAAAAATGGTCAACAGGTAGAGCTGTGACTGACCAGAGGAACTGTATTTGAGGCTCTCGCCACCCAACAGAGAGGCGAGGCCCACTCCGTTGACCAAGCCATCGACCACGTACTGGTCAAACCAGTTGCTCAATCGAGCCAGGCTAGACACCGCCGCCACCACGGTTTTGCTGTAGAAGCGCTCGGTGTAAAAGTCGTAGGCCAGTAGGTCTTGGATAATGCGCAGGGGGCGATTGAGCGATCGCGCCAAGGATTTAGACAGGGGTATGGTGGCCCCCACGGCTACCCCCACCCACCCAGAGGCCAGCAGCAGCAACGCCACAGGCAGATTCAGGTACTCCCAGGGGGGGAGCAGGTCGAGCTTGGCCATAATGACCGGTACCAGCAGGGTAATCACCGACAGAACCACCATGGGCACGGCCATCTGCCAGGGCACCTCTGGCGCGCGGCGAGTCTTAGGTTGGGTAGCCCCCAAAAACACCAGGCGAAAGACCCGAGTTAGGTTCAGGGCTGTCAGGCCATTGACGGCCATAAACACCCCCGCCAGCAGCGGATAGTCGCCGCTGAGAAAGTCGGCACCCATGCGCAGCCCCCAGAAACAGCCCAGGGGCATCACCCCAACTAGGCCCAGGGCACCGCTGGCGTAGGCCAAGGTCGTGGCGGGCATTTTTCTTCCCAGGCCGCCCAGCTCGGTCAGGTTTTGGCAACTGGTCGTGGTGATAATCGACCCCACCGCCATAAAAATCAGCGCTTTGGCCACGGCGTGGGTCAGCAGCAGCGTGAGGGCCACACCGGGCCACTCGGTTCCTACGGCGATAAAGACCAACCCCAGGTAGGCACTGGTGGAGTAGGAAAACGTCCGCTTCAGGTCGACCTGGGCCAGGGCCACGAGGGAAGCCCCCATGGCGGTGATTGTGCCCAGGGCCACCAGCGTGCCCAGGGCCACGGGCGACAGCACCACAATGGGCTGCAGACGAATCAGCACGTAGGCTCCGCAGGTGACCACCACCGAGTTCCGTAAAATAGACGCGGGGTTGGGGCCTTCCATGGCCTCGTCGAGCCACAGGTGCAGCGGAAACTGAGCACACTTACCGATCGGCCCGGCAATCAGCGCTAGGCCCAGCAGCGTCGCCAAGGTCGGCGACAGCGTCTCTACCTTGACCCACCCATAGAGATCGTTAAAGTCGAGGCTGCCCGCCAGGGACGCCAGGGTGATGACCCCCATCAACAGCAGCACATCGCCGATGCGCTTCGTCAAAAACGCGTCGCGGGCGGCAGTCACTACCAGCGGCTGGGCATACCAGAACCCCACTAGTAGGTAGGTCGATAGGGTCAGCATCTCCAACAGCGAGTAGGAGACAAACAGCGACCCGCTGAGCACCAGCCCGCTCATGGCGGCCTCAAAAACACCCATCAGCGAATAAAACCGAGCCAGGGCCCAATCTTTTTCCAGGTACCCGAGGGAAAATACCTGGGCCAGCAGACTGAGGCCCGTAATCAGCTCCAGGGCCCCCAGGTTGAGCACCGAAATATCCAAGGCCAAGGTCAGGTGCAGGTCGGCAAAGTCAAACCAGGAGAACAGCAGCTCCTGGGGTCCCTGGTTCCAAATGCCCCGAAAGGCCATAACCCCATGGCCAAAGGCCACCAGCGTCATGATGATGTTGAGATAGGCGGCGGGGCGGGGGCCCGTGCGACGAATCAGCCCCGTTGACCAGGGTAGGGCCAGCAGGGCCCCAACGAGGCCATAGATGGGCAGGAGCCAGCAGGTTTCTACAAAAAATTGGGTCATCCCGACGTTCTCTGACAACACCTTAATCATTTACCCCCAACGGCGATCGCTCTGGTTATACGCCCTGACCACCCAGGGCGTGCCAGCCGATCAGAGGCTCCCTGGCTCCTCGGGCCTTGGTTCAGTTGGGTGGCCCTGGGGCGATCGCAGCCCTGGGATCCCTCGCCCTCCGTCCGGTTAGACAACCAAACGGCCTGACCTCCTTCAGCCCATCGGCCTGAGCAATCACCCTCAGA
>JAIXUR010000443.1 GCA_027483425.1 Cyanobacteriota bacterium
ATTCAGGCCAAGGGAGGCATGGGCAAAACCACCCTGCTGCGCCACATCGCCCTGATCTATGGCCAACGCCAACAGCGACGTTACCGTGCGCCTAAGCTAGTTCCCCTACTGCTGCGCCTGCGCGATTGGGCCGACACCATTACCCAATCAGATGCACCTAGCCTGCCGAAGCTCATTACAGAACACCAAATTCCTAAACTCTGGGAAGGTCAGGATAACCCACCGTCTCCACCAGACCAATGGGCACAGACCTTGCTTACCCAGGGCAAAGCACTGGTGATGCTTGACGGGTTCGATGAAGTGCCCGACGCCCAGCGCCTCCAGGCCAGCCACTGGCTCAGCCGTCAAATGCAGCAGTATGGTAAGTCGGTTTTCATTCTCACCTCTCGGCCATCTGGCTACAGAGATTACGCCGCCCAGAAGCCTGCCACTCCCCTCTTTGTTAAAACGGACATTCCGCAGGTTGGGAGAGGAAGTGAGGTAATTTAATCGGTACTGATTTTTGAGCCGAT
The DNA here is from genome assembly GCA_027483425.1 of Cyanobacteriota bacterium. Classification (GTDB taxonomy): domain Bacteria; phylum Cyanobacteriota; class Cyanobacteriia; order Phormidesmidales; family Phormidesmidaceae; genus Nodosilinea. The sequence continues at coordinate 513 of JAIXUR010000443.1, forward strand.
GCCCTGCCCATGGACGTACAAGACCTAGACCACCTCGGTATCATCGCCGGGATTATAGATCAGATGGGGCTAGAAGAGCGAGTGAATGACTGTCTCGGCACCCATCCGCAGCAGATCGTGAGTCCTGGGCAAGGGCTGAAAGCGATGATTTTGAATGGCTTGGGCTTTGTCAGTGCGCCGTTATATCTCTATGAAGAGTTCTTTATCGGCAAAGCGACTGAACACCTCCTGGGGGAGGGGATTGCGCCCGAGCACCTGAACGATGACTACCTAGGCCGCCTACTGGATAAGGTGTGGGACTACGGCCTCAGCGCCCTGTACAGCCGGATCGCCATGGATGCCTACCGAACCTTTTCGTTAGCCACTCGCTGTTATCACTACGACAGCAGTAGTTTCAGCGTTCATGGGGAGTATGACAGCGAGACTCTCGAGGTGGGCTGTATCGAGATCACCCAGGGCTACTCCAAAGATCATCGGCCCGACCTGAAGCAGTTCATTGTGGAGCTGATGTGCAGCAACGATGGGGGTGTCCCGTTAGCCCTGACGGTGTCGAGCGGGAACCAATCCGATAAAGCGGTCTTTGGGGAGCGGGTGACGGCCTTTGCCCAGCAGTGGAACCTAGACGGGATTCTAGTCGCCGATAGTGCGCTGTATAGCGCCGCCAATTTAGCCCAGATGGGCGACCTGCATTGGATTACCCGCGTGCCCCTGACCCTCGCCGAGGCGGAAGCCCTCGTCAGTGACTTACCCGCCGAGGCCTTTGAAGCCAGTGAGCGAGACGGCTATCGTCTGGCCTGTGTGTGCAGCACCTATGGGGGCGTGAAGCAACTCTGGGTCGTGGTTGAAAACCAAGCCCGAGTCGAGAGTGACCGGCGGCAAATTGAGCGGCAGGTGGAGAAATACCGACAGCAGGCCGAGACCCAACTCCGGCGGCAGGGGAAAACCGACTTTAACTGTGCTGAGGATGCCCGTAGCCAAGCCCAAGCCCTCGTCGCCCGCTGGCGCTACCATACCCTGGCTGAGGTTCAGGTCGTGGAGCATCCCCACTATGAGCGAGCCGGACGACCCAAGGCGGGTGAAACTCCGAGCCGCATCACCTATCGGCTGACGGCCCAGGTGGTGACCGATGATGCAGCCATTGCGCGAGCAAAGCGCAAAGCCGGTCGCTTTATCCTGGCGACCAATGCCATTGACGACCCGACCATGACTGCTGAGCAAGTGTTGAGCGATTACAAAGGGCAGTACGCCCCGGAACGAAGCTTTGGCTTGCTCAAAGACCCCTTGTTCTTTACTTCCAGTGTCTTTCTCAAGACCCCCCAGCGGATTGCGGCCTTGGCCATGGTGATGGGGTTAGCCGTGATGGTCTATACTTTGGCCCAACGGCAACTCCGGCAGGCTTTGGCTCACGCCGATGAAACGGTGCTTGACCAGCGCAAGCGCCCCACCCAAACGCCGACCTTGCGCTGGATCTTTCAATCCTTTCAGGCCATTCATCGGGTTGTGCTCAACGGCCAAGTTCACATCTCGAATTTAACCTCTGAACGCCTGAAGGTCTTGAGGTTCCTCGGCGCTCCCTGCCAAAACTATTATTTGACTGGCTGATCAACCTGCGGAATGTCCGTTCTGACAGGTGAGTCGAATCAAGCGCTCTGCCAACGCGCCGGATTCTCGATGCGCCACCATCTATCCGACAACATAGTGACTGAAGACATCGAGAATCACATAGAGCTGAAAGTACGTCCATTTTTGGTGGCTACGGAGCTTTGTGATGTCCCACGACCAGAGTTGATTAGGCGCGGTTGCCAACAGTTCTGGCTTGGTATAGGTGGGATGCTGGCGTTGCTGACGCCGGTCTTGGGTCTCGCCATGGGCCGCCAGAATTCGATACATGGTCCGCATCGAACAGAGGTAGGTGCCTTCATCCAAGAGCGTGGCGTAAACCTCAGCCACTGAACAATCCATAAATCGTTCTGAATCAAGCCAGGCTAACACCTGCTGCTGTTCGGCCACCGACAGGGAGCGCGGCGGTTGAGGCCGCACCTTACGGGCAGAGGGCGTTGGCGGGCGACGCTGACGATACAGGGTGGCTCGACTGACACCTAACGCCAGGCAAGCCGGGGCAACGCCCACCTCCAGCGCCAGGGTCTCAGCGGCACGGGTTAGTCGGGCTCGTCGCGATTGATAGGACTCAGGGAGATCCCCATTAACTGCGAGGCTTTTTTTTGGATATCGATGATCAGTTCGGCCTGCTGCAGGGTGTGGCGCAGACGTTGATTCTCTCGGCGCAATTGCTCCAGCTCTTGTTGAACCGGATGCGGAATCGTGGCTTTGCGACCCCGTTTATTATCGGCCAGCGCTTGCAGTTGCCCCTGTTGTCGCTGGTTGCGCCAGGTACTCAACTGCGATGAGTACAGTCCTTCCCGTCGCAGTAAGGCCCCGATTTGGCCCAGTTCGGTGCACCGGTCTGCCGCTTCAACCATCTCGAGTTTATAGGCGGCGGTGAATTGACGACGGACAGGTTTCTCTAGAACCTCGGGATCTGCACAGGTGGCTTTTCCATTGTTGTCATGATTCAAAAGCGACAAAGGCATAGATTCTGACATGCGGGGTAACCGTTCCTTCTACTCTAATTCGGACTGCCTTAGCTGTCTCATCTATTGTTGTCACAGTGGGATTGAAATAGTAAACCCTTGTAATTTACCTAAAGCGACCTAACAATTCGGGTGCAGCGGATTGACCGAAG
>JAIXUR010000363.1 GCA_027483425.1 Cyanobacteriota bacterium
CACCACATACTCTTGGGAACGTGGGTCTGGTGGTCGGTGGGTGACCGAGGCTCATCCCTATCACCACCTACTCTCGGGAACGTGGGTCGGGTGGTCGGTGGGTGACCGAGGCTGGGGCTGGGGCGCTGACCCACGCTACGGGGTTTCTCGTGCACCGGGCAGACACGTGGGTTTACTCCCACCCATCCACTCATCCCCCCCTCACTCGGCCACATAATCCCCCGACTTCCCCCCCGTCTTCCTCAGCAGGCGAATGTCGCGAATTTCGATCGATTTCTCCAGCCCCTTGGCCATGTCGTAGAGGGTGAGGGCGGCGATGGTAACGGCGGTTAAGGCCTCCATTTCGACCCCGGTTTCAGCTTTAATTTTGACCGTAGCCTGAAGGGTATAGCCAGGCAAGGCCAGGTCCGGGGTAATCTGCACCTCCACCTTTTGAATCGGTAGGGGGTGGCAGAGGGGAATCAGGTGGGCGGTTTGCTTCGCGGCCATAATGCCCGCAATGCGGGCGGTGCCCAGCACGTCGCCCTTGGGAGCATTGCCCGCCTCAATGGTAGCCAAAGTCTGGGCCTGCATCACCACCGTGGCAACAGCCACCGCCTCCCGCAGGGTTGGGGCCTTGGCGGCCACATCGACCATGCGGGCCTGGCCCTGGGCATCGAGGTGGGTAAGGGCAGCCGTTGCCAAAGGATTCTCGATCATGGGTTTAAATCAAGCAAAAGAATATGGTATTGTAATAAGCCTGTGCAAGGGCGTGTAGCTCAGTGGACTAGAGCACGTGGCTACGGACCACGGTGTCGGGGGTTCGAATCCCTCCTCGCCCGTTTCAACTCAAGAGCATCCAACGGCTAATCCTAGCGGCTAGCTTAGGAGATTTCTAGGCAAGAAGCTACCAGCTTTAGTGCAGCGACTGTAGCCGCTGTAGGGTGGGCACTGCCCACCATTGGGGAAACTCTTTTCGAGAAATTACCTTAGACTGCGCGATCGCCTGGCGGATCGGGTAGGTCAATGGCATAGACATCTCGGCCCCGTCCCAGGGCAAACCCTAGGGAGTGGGTCAGGTCTTTGCTGGCCGTCGTTACAAAAATTCCTAGCCCCACCAGGGTCATCAGCCCCGACAGGCCAAAGATGCCCCGATAGCTCAGCTGATCGGCAATGGTGCCAAAGATCGGCCCGGCCAGGGCAATGCCCACATCAAACCCCACCAGGGCCAGGCCAAAGGTGCGACCGCGATCGCTCGGGCTAGAGCGATCGCCCATCAGCGCCGCCATCATGGGAATCAGGGTGCCCGCCGCAAAGCCCTGAACCAGCCCGGCCAGCAAAAACATCGGCGCGCTGCGGGCCAGCCAAAATAGGCCCATGGCCAGGCTGTAGATGACCAAGCTCACCGTTATAAACCGTCCCCGTCCGTGGCGATCGGAGGCTCGCCCCACCACCAGCCGCGCCATAAAGCTGGCCATTGCCGAGGCGGTGTAGATCAACCCCACGTTGAGCGACAGCCCCCGTTCCTGCACATACAGCGGCACAAAGGTGCTCAGGGTGCCAAAGGCCAGCCCCACCAGCAGCAAGACCAGGGCCGGGGTGCGCACCCGCTCGCTCCACAGCAGGCTCCAGAATTCCGTGGAGTCAGATCCGGCGGCGGCGCGAGGTTGGTAGGGTTCGTGCAGCTGCAGCACCAGCCACAGCCCCGTGAGGCCCAGTAGCCCCATCACCACAAACGCCGTGGCAAACCCCGAGGCCTCGTAGAGAAAGCCGCCCAGGGCGGGGCCGAGGGCCATGCCAATGGGGTTAGTCAGGGTCATATAGCCAATCAGCTCGCCCCGGTTGGCCGGGGGAGCCAGGTCTAGCACCAGAGCGCTGTAGGACACCACAAAGGCGGCAATGCTCACCCCGTGGCAGGCACGAATGACCATCAGCGCCAGGATCGAAATATCTAGGGTCACCCCGCGCCCGGCGATCCCTAGGGGCACCATCCAGTGGGGCACTAGCAGCACCAGCAGGTAGCCGAAGGGGGCGATCGCGATCGCGCTGAGGCCAATGATCAGCCCCACCTTGCGGCCGCGCCGATCGGCTAGGCGCGACAGGTAGGGCCGCGCCACCAGCAGGCCGACGGCAAAGGACGCCATCACTATGCCGATTTGCTGACCACTGCCCCCTAGGGTTTCAATAAATAACGGCAGCGTCGGCAGCAGCCCGGCCAACCCGGCCCAAAAGCATAGCCCCGCCGCAAAGAGCACCCTTAAATTGGTGCGTACCGCCGGGGTAAAGGTTGAGAAAATGGAGAATGCCATGGGTTGCCGGTAGATTGCCCAGTCCCAGGGAAGTCAGCGCCGTGGCGGCGATCGCGACCCCCTAGATCCAGTTCTAATGTAAACAAATGTTGCAAATGTCGGCTATTGAGCGTTGCGCCACCTTCGACCCGCTGGGTCACTATCGCTACAGCCTGGGGCGGCGGTGGAGCCCGGCTCCGACCCTGGCCATCATCATGCTCAACCCGAGCCAGGCCGACGGTAGCCTAGACGACCCCACCCTGCGGCGCTGCATGGGGCTGGCCCAGGGCTGGGGTTTTGGGGCGATCGCCGTGGTTAACCTGTTTGCCTACCGCAGCCCGCAGCCCCAGGTACTGCGCCAGGTGGCCGACCCCGTTGGCCCCAAGAATGATGGGGCGATCGCGGCGGCGGTCGACCAGGCTGACCAGGTTTTACTGGCCTGGGGCAATGGGGGTAGCTGGCGGGGGCGCGATCGCACCGTGCTCAACCGTTTAGCCCCCTACCAACCCAAATTCCACTGCCTGGGCCAAAATCGCACCGGGCAGCCCCGCCATCCCCTCTACGTGCCCCGCCAGGCCCCGTTGTTGCCGTGGCAGAGGTTTTCGTGGCAGGTCTAGGACGCGGGTTAGCCCGGTTGCCTGGGCTGCCGGGAAATACCGTAGGCGGACGCGATACCCAGCCCAAAACCAAACAGGTGACCCCACCAGGCCACCATGGGCTGGGTCGGAAACATGCCAAAGATAAAGGTGCTGTAGTTGATCAGCACAAACACAGAAATCAGCAGCGGCACCACCCGCCGCTCTAGCCAGCCAATGCAAAGCAGGTAGCCAAACAGGGTATAGACCACGCCGCTGAGGCCATGGACACTGCTCGGGCCCAGTAACCAGGCGACCACGCCGCCCCCCAGCCAACCCACCAGCAGCGTGATCCAATAGTCACGGCGGCTTTTGACCAAAATGAGCCAGCTAAAGATTAAAAACCCCACGGTGTTCGCCACCAGATGGGCAAAGTTAGCGTGGGAAAACGCCGATAGAAAAATGCCCGGTAGGCCCTCCAGACTGCGGGGGTGCAGTGGCAGATTCCAGCGCCCACCAAACACAACCTGGTCAATGATTTCCTGGACCCAAGGAATAGCCACCAGGTAAATGGGCAGCAAAAAATTGCCCTTGAGGCGATCGCCCCAGCTCGGCGCGGCCTGCACCGC
>JAIXUR010000120.1 GCA_027483425.1 Cyanobacteriota bacterium
AAAATCTTCTCGGTCATTTTGATCGATGATCCGATTAAAGCGTTGATGCAAGTGATTCGGACTAAGCCCGATTTAATTTTGCTGGATGTCACCATGCCCAGCCTGGATGGCTACGAGCTGTGCTCGCTGCTGCGTCGCCATCCAGACTTTAAGACGACCCCCATTATCATGGTGACGAGTAATACGGGGTTTATCGATCGCGCCAAGGCAAAACTGGTCAGGGCCTCGGGTTATTTGACCAAGCCCTTTAATCAATCTGATCTACTCAAATTTATTTTCAAATATTTGAATTAGATCGAATTTTTCTGATTCGAGCCAGAGCATCAATGTCTGCTTAAAGCAGGCCCAAATCTTAGCGCTCTAGTTAGCGACCGTTTCTACAGGGCCATGGCGATCGCCACCATTCACTGATTTTCTTTAGGTAAATTTATTATGCAAGCAACCCTAGCAGGCACCATTTTGGTGGTTGAAGACACCCCCTCCGAAATGGAGCTGATGGTGCACTATCTGCGCGATAGCGGCTGTACGGTGATCTGTGCGGTCACCGCCCAAGAGGCCCTAGACAAGGCCGCCCAAACTCTCCCCGACGTGATCATCAGCGATGTGGTCATGCCCGGCATGAGCGGGTTTGAGCTGTGTCGCCAGCTTAAAAAACAGCCCGCCACCGCCCAGGTGCCGATCGTACTCTGCACCTCCAAAGACCAAGATATTGACCGCCTCTGGGGCATGCGCCAGGGGGCCGATGCCTACCTGACCAAGCCCTACACCCGTGACCAACTGGTGCAGGCGGTGATGAACGTGATGCGGGTGAACCGATGAGCAACCTGTTGGCCAAGCTTCAACCCCGTGGCAGCCAGGCCCTGGCCTCCCAGGACCTCTCACCCCAGACCCACAGCTATCTACGGTTTAGCCTGGGGTCGCAGTCGGCCCTGCTGCCCACCCAGCAGGTGCAGGAGGCGATCGCTACCCCAGTGGCCCGCATTACCGCCATGCCCAACCTGCCCCCAGCCATGCTGGGGTTGATCAACCGCCGCAGCCGAGTGCTGTGGGTGGTGGATTTGGCCCTGCTGCTGGGGTTGCCCACCGCCTATCCCAACTCCCAACAGTACAACCTGGTGCTGATGCAGGTAGGCACGGTAACCGTTGCCCTGCGGGTCAGCCACATCGACGGCATTCTCAGTCTTCCGGCTCAGCACCTGCAGCCAGCCCCGACCCATGTGCCCCCTGGCCTAGTGCCCTTTTTGCGGGGCTGCGTGCGGCAAGACAGCGACGTACTGCTGGCCCTAGACGGCGAGGCCCTGCTGCGGGCACCGGCCTTGCAGCCGCTTTAGCAACCATGGCTCAGGAACCATTTGAATAGGGGCGAACGGTCGTTCGCCCGACCTCGGCCAAGGCGACTTTTCTCCCTACCCTCAGCGGTTTACACAGCATCTTTTCCATTCCCTGTTTTGATGACCGGGGCTGCCCCGCCCTGATCGTTCCTTGTCATTCAGCCCTATTTACCACGGTAGTTGACCCATGACCACAGATTTTCGCTCCTACACCCCGCCCCAGGCCGCTGATGACCAGGGTCAAGTGCCCCCAAACGGAGCCGCTTTGTACGCTACGAATAACCCGAATGACGACCCTGGAGTGATGAAATATCGCGGCACAGCCTACGGTCCAGGGGTCAAAGAGGCGGTCAAGGTTACCCAGCGATCGCGGTTTGGCCCGGTGCAGTGGTTTAGCAACCTGAGCGTGCGGCAAAAGCAGATGGCGGGCCTATTCACCTCCGAGGTGATTTCGGTGCTGGGCCTGGTAGGGGTGGGGTCGTTTTTGATCGTGGCCGGTGGTCGCAACCAGTTGCTCAACCAGGCCAAGGCCGAACTAGCGGTCACCGGCATTCAGTACAACATCAAAATCAACCAGATGGGCTTTGGCTTTCGCGGCCAGTCTGACAACCGGGCCATTGTAGATGCGGCGGCCACCTATGCCCGTGGCGAGACCTTGTCGTCGGGGGCCATTGCTGCCGTCCAAGAAATTCTACAGAACGAGATCACGGCCCGCAACATCGAGTACGCCACCCTGGTGGGCAACGACTTGAAGATCATTGCCAACGCCAACCGCGATCGCCAGGGCCAGCCCTTTGACCCCAACGGACTGGTGGGCACGGTGCTGCAAAATCCTCGCCAGATCAAAGCCAGCGCCCTTGTCAGCGGGGATGAGCTGCGCAACGAAGCGCCCCCCCTGCCCGAGGGCTTTGCGGCGCAGGATGCGCTGATTCGCTACACCATCACCCCCGTCAATGACCCAGCCACGGGCAAGGTGGTGGGAGCGCTGGTCTCTGGGGACATTGTCAACGGCAAAGACGTCATCCCCCGAGAGTCGATCGCGCCCTTTGGCCATGGCTATAGCGCCCTATACCAGCGGGATCAAGACGGCAGTTTTGAGCTGTCCACGGCAATCTACGCCGGAGATAATGCCGATTTCGACCAGGCGGCGGTCAATGTGCCCCTCGACTCGAACGCCTTGCTGGAGCAGGCCGTGGCCCAGCCTGACCAGGCGATCACCCGCCGCGATCGCATCGACGGCACCACCTACACCCTGGCCGCCCGCGCCATCGAAGGCTTTGACGGCGAGCCGGTGGCGGTGATGGTGCGGGGCAGCTCCGAAGCGGGCCTCAACGCCATGATTGGCAAGAGCCTGCGCATACAATTATTGGTTGTCCTGGCCGCTTTGGCCGCCGATATGGCGATCGCAACCCTGCTGGGCCGCTCGATTTTGCGCCCCCTGCAAAACCTACAGCAGGCCACCTGGCGTTTCGGCATGGGCGATCGCCAGGCCCGCGCCGAAGTCTACGCCACCGACGAAGTGGGCCAGGTGGCCCAGAGCTTTAACCAACTGGCCGACAACGTCGCCCAGACTGAGGATCTACTGCGCCACCAGACCCAACAAGAGCAGCTCGTTGAGCAGGCTCAGCAGCTCGCCGAGCTGACTCGCCAGATGCGGCGAACCCTTAAAGTAGACGATATTTTCAATACTTCGGTCGAAAATTTGCGCCATATCTTCAACGCCGATCGCGCTGTAGTCTATCGTTTTAATCCTGACTTGAGGAGTGGCATTATTACCGCCGAATCGGTTAAGCAAGGCTGGAAGCAAACCATGGGACAAACCGTTGAAGATCCCTTGACTCCCGAAGCTATTGAACACTTCTACTCTGGAAAAGTTGCCTACATTAAAGATCGGGATCAAGAGGAGTTAACCAGCTGTCACTGCCAAATTCTAGAGCGATTGCAGGTTCATGCCAATATGGTTGGCCCGATCATCGCAGGAGATCGACTCATGGGTCTGATCTGTGTCCACCAGTGCTCTGGCCCCCGTCATTGGCAACCCGACGAAATTGAACTGATGCAGCAAATTGCTGCTCAAATGGGGTATACCCTCAGCCAGGCCAACCTGGTAGAGCAGCTAGAAAGCAGCACGACCAAAGAGCAACAGATCAATGGAATCATTTTTAAGATGCGAGAAAGTCTCGAAGAAGACCGCATCTACCGGGCCGCGACTATGGGTATTCGATCGGCGCTGCAAGCCGATCGAGCCATTATTTATCTGTTTGATGAAAAGTGGCAGGGCACGATCACAACCGAGGCCGTTGAACCTGGCTGGCCCACCGTACTCGGGACTCAGATTTACGACCCTTGCTTCGCCGACGGCTATGTCGAAAAATATCGCCAGGGCCGCATCCAGGCCACCGCAGATATTTACCAAGCTGGGTTGACAGACTGTCATTTGAGACAGTTAGAGCCCGCTAAGGTTAGAGCCAACCTGGTTGGCCCGATTGTCGCCAATAACCAGCTGATTGGGCTGCTGATTGTCCACCAGTGCTCTGGCCCTCGAAACTGGAGCGAGTTAGAGATTAACGCCCTCCGCCAGGTAGCAGTGCAGCTGGGCTTTGCCATTGAGCAGGCCCGCCTGTACGCCGAGGCCGACACCCTCGCGGAGGAGCGCCGCCAAAAGCAAGAGGTGCTCCAGCGACAGCTCGTC
>JAIXUR010000500.1 GCA_027483425.1 Cyanobacteriota bacterium
ATTGGTCAAAGCCCTGGGCATTGCCATGCTGCTCGCCGCCATTAGCCCCACCCTAACGGCCCTGAGCCTCATGCCCTCCCTGGTTGTGATGGGCATCGGTACCGGGTTGTTTATGACCTACATTACTTCCCTAACCTTTGCTGATACCCGTGCTGACGAAAAGGCCGAAGCCAGAGGTGTGTACCGCCCCTTTCAGACCCTGGGTGCCTCCCTGGGGCGAGGTATTTTAGGCACGCTGCTGGTCGGTCTAGCCTCGGTCAGAATTGTGGATGGCATCGTGGCCGAACTGGGCCAATCTGTCGATCCTGCGGTGCGCCGCCACGCGATTCGATCGCTCCAGGTCTCGATCCAAACCATGCGCCGCAGCGATCGCAGCGCTATCTTTGCCGACCTGCCCGAGCGCATTCGACCGGCCCTCGACACCATTTTGCAAACCGCCGCCGTTGAGGCGATGCAAGATACCCTCTGGATCATTCTAGGGCTCTGTTTGCTGTGTTTTGGGCTTTCGTTTTTGCTGCCCAAAACAGCCAAAAAGCTCGAAGCTCCGATTGAGTAATATTGAGTCCATGCCGTCTGCGTCCCGTCGTACCCTGAGGTCAAGCCATCGGCCATGCTCTGCCCATGAAACCCACCCACACCTCCGCAACCCTGCCCCTAGCGGTAGACTTTTTTCCCGCCGACGGCCCCCAGCGCCCTGGACAGATTGGCCTCACCATTGCCCCCGGTCGGCGGGATGAAGACCGTCAGACCCGGTGGCAGCGAGACCTACAGGCCGATTTAGCTCGACTCAAAACCCACTACGGCGTCGATCGGCTGGTCTGCCTGCTGGGGGCTGAAGAACTGGCTGGGTTGGGCATTGCGACCCTGCTGGCCGAGGCCGAGGCCCTGGGCCTGGCCACAGAAAACCTGCCCATCGTAGACGACGACCTGCCCACTTCCCTCGAAGCCTTCACGGCCCTGGTCGATCGCATTCTGGCCGCTACCGCAGCGGGTGAAACCGTAGTCGTGCACTGCCGGGGCGGGACTGGGCGCACGGGCACGGTGGTGGCCGCCTGCCTGGTTAGGCTGGGCTATAGCGCCGAGGATGCGATCGCTACGGTACAGCAGGTGCGATCGGGTGCCCTCGGGGTGGCGGCCCAGCGCGAGTTCATCCACCGCTTTGCGGCTGACCAGGTTTAGTAGGATGGCCACTCTCGATTCAGTCTGCGGCTTCAACCCGGCAAAAAAATAGGGTCGAGAACATGTTCCCCAGAGAAGGGCGGCCGCACGGGAATCTGATCGCCAGACAACGAACTTTTCTGGAGGACTTGAGTTCTGGCCTTGGCGTAAAATTCTGGGAATAGTTCCTGAATCAAGGGTCTAAGGCTAGGGCTGTCCTCTAGCAAGAGCTCTAACTGGCTGCGCTGCTCGATGATGGTGTTTCGCCAGCCGCGCGAATTTTGGAGTTTTTCGGTCTCCCAGAACATGAGTTTTAGCAGGTGCTCAATAATGACCAGTAGACGGCTTTTGAGTTCTTTTTTCTCGCTGCGGCCCATGCTGTCAATTTCTTCGATTAAGTTTTCCCAGTCCACCTGCTCTAGGTCTCGATGCTTCAGCGCTTGCACAGTCTCCTGGATCCAACGATAAAAATCCTGGTCGTAGAGGCTGAGCTTATTCTCTGACGCTGCTGGAGACGGCATGGGTTTAGTGCAGGGTGGATTGTATGGATTATACAAACTTCCGCCAGACCAATAGGGTTGAGATCATCCTGTTAGTCTGGAGCCGGGTTTGATCGTCAAACCCCAGGGCTGGCCAGGTTGCGAAAGCGGGTAAACTGTGGCTCAAACAGCAGCTTGATGGTGCCGGTGGGGCCGTTGCGGTGCTTGGTGATGATGATCTCGGCAATGCCGCGATCGGGGGTGTCGGGGTCGTAGTACTCTTCGCGGTAGAGCATCATAATCAGGTCGGCGTCCTGTTCAATCGCACCCGAGTTGTGGGATACCATGCCGTCTGCTAGCCAAGAGGCTGGCCCTGGCACAGTTAGATCGTACACAGGTGCCTCCCCCACAGGCTCGATGGAAAGCACCTGGTCCCAAAAGATATCCGCAGCCACAATCTCTTTGAGCGCTTGGTTCTGCAAAATTTCAGCGTAGCTCAGCAAAGTCTGTCGCGAAGGAGAGAATTTAAAGTGTGCAGCCCCCCCATAGGATGTGCCCCTTAACGTGGCCATTTGACGCTGACTGATCCCTTGATCTTTCATATCTACCTTGACCCGTTCGAAGACTTCCCTGGGTAGGGTATCTCGGTTAGGGTTGGGAACTATGGTCTCAAGTTTGCGCTGCAAAGCCACTGCGGGGTCTACCCTGGGGCCAAAGGCACCCACCTGCCTTAAAAACTTCAGTTGGTTGACACTACCCTGAACGTTGACGGTAAAACATTGGCTGGGTTGCCAACCCACCGAGGCCCAAATACCCAACCTCAGCAGTAAGGCCGCAACATCTCGCGCTAAGCCTTCACTACTGGTCGAGAAAAAGACAGCATCTCCCCCTCTGCCCTGACGAACTGAAATACAACCGTCAGTTGCCCACAGGTGTCTGAGCAGCAGACTAATCTGTTGATTTGAAAGCCGGAATATCTGGCCCGGAATGCGCTTTTCCCTAGAGGGCTGGTTGAAGATACCGAGCTGTCGGAGCCAAAGGTTCACCCCAGTCGGGTGCCAGCGATTGCCGTTGCCAGATATCAAAAGCTGATGCCATTGGCCTCTGCCTTTGTACCGCTTAACCTCACAGTTAAACGCTTGCTCAGCGGCTAATTTAACGATTTGGCTATTCTCTTCTGAGGCCGTTGTGTAGCGCAGCGGCTGCCCTTTCAGGTAGCTGCCATCGCCGATGAGCTGTCCCAACAAGGCTAGTTTCAAATCGGGCCAGGTCTCGACGTCCGCTGGTTCGGGCAAATGCTGAGCGATAGCAATGCGGTTGCCCTCTTTTAAATCCTGCAGGCGCTGCCAGCCGTCGAGGGTATAGAGTCGATGCTTTTCGGTGGCTCGAATTTTACGTCCGCTAGCGGTAGTTAATTCATAAACGGGGCGAGTACCCACTGACCAAATTAAATCTGCATGGGCTCGAGTCAGCTTGCCTTGGTCATCTAGACTCACTACCTCCGGTTGGGTACCCACTAAATCTTGGATCGGTACCCGCCGTCCGTCGGCAAGGACGACCAGCGTATCTCCGGTAACGCATTCCCTCAAATCACTCATCATCGGACGTTTGTTGGTGCGTGATTCGACCCCCCGACTGAGCTGGGACAGGGCAATGATCGGGACGTTGAGCTCGCGGGCTAGGCCCTTGAGCGATCGCGTCATCTTCGACAGCTCCTGCACCCGGTTGTCGCCGCCGCCCTCCATTAGCTGGAGATAGTCGATCAAAATGAGGCCCAGGGCCCCCCCCTGCTCGGCCTGGAGGCGGCGGCACCGCGAGCGGATTTCGCTGACCGAGATGCTGGGGGTGTCGTCGATAAAGATCGGCATTTGGGACAGGATGCTGATGGCGTGACCCAGCTTTTCCCACTCGTTTTGGGCGATCCGCCCGGTGCGCAGACGGCTGCTTTCCATCTCCACTTCGCTGGAGAGGAGGCGGTAGACCAGCTGCACCTTCGACATTTCCAGACTGTAGATCGCCACTGGCAGCTTTTGGATGGCCGCGATATTGCGGGCGATATTCAGCACAAAGCTGGTGTTGTGGACGCAGATATCGTTGGCGACAAAGTTGTGGGTCTGAGGGATGGTGAGGTCGTAGACCTGCTTCAACCCCTGAGGGTCGATCGCAACGATTTCATCCCAGTAGACATCACTGGTGGCGATGGACTGAAGCTCTTCGTGCCCTAGGGCGGTGGCCAGGGCAAAGAGGCGATCGCGCGTGGGTGCCCGCTTACCGGCATGGATGTTGCTAGTGTTCTGGAATCCGGCTTGGGTGGCCAGGGCCGCCCAAGATTCATCGCCCTTGGCCGCCCGGACTGTCTCCCATACCTCGATGGGAATGAGGTCGCGGTTGGTCTGGTAGCGGCGGTTGGCCAGGGCCGCCTCGACCTTGGCCAGGGCGGCTTCTTTGCCAAAAATGCCAATCTCGCTGATTAAGGTTTTGATGGAGCGTGCATCGGTGATATCGAGCTGCCAAGCGGAGCGGCGGCCATCCAAGTATTTGACCGATCGCGCCTTCAGATGGGCCAAAATGCCAAAGCGCAGCAGCAGGTGCTGGATCTGGTGAGCTAGGGTTTTGCTAACGGTGGCGAAGCCTAGCTGAGCTTGTCCAGAGGCCAGCACGGTAGCCCAGCCATCGGTCGAGAAAAGACGGTTTAAGAAGAGGGCCAGCTGCGATCGCTGGAGCCGAAAAATCGCCGCCGGAATTGTTTTTCCATGGGCTGATTTTCCCCAGATGCCTTGGTTCTGGAGCCAGAGCGTCAGGCTGTTTGGGCTCATCCAGCGGATGGTGGCGAGGCCACCGGGGGCGAGGGTCTCGGGGGAGACCTGGAGCAGTTGGCACAGTTTCTCGAAGGTGTCTAGGTCGGGCGCACAGGTGCCCTGCTGCCATAGGGTCACCAATCCAGGGGATACCCCTAGGGCTTGGGCAAACCAGCGGGCAGATCGATGCTCAGCGGGATCGCTCCGCCCGCTGGCCTCGTCGATCAACTGCCGCAGCGATCGCCCAAAGGTTTGGCGGGCTTGCTGCACATAGTCACTGTCGGAGGTGACATAGAAGGTTGGAGTGCGGGTGTCCTGGCATGTTTCTTCGCGCACCTTCACCCCTGGAAATTGCCGGGCCGCGGCGGTGAAATCGGCCTGGATAGATGGGTTCTCGTTGGTGAACTGGGGAGAGGTGCCGGTCAGACAGCCATCGCCGATCAGGTAGGCCAGCAGCTTAACCTGGTGATCTGGCAGGGTCTCGGTGCCAAACACCGGTAGGGTTCTAGGCACCGCAATTTTCTGCCCCACGGCCAGCTCGGCCAGGGGTTGCCAGCCCTGAATGGTTAGATAGGGATGGGTCAGGGTGGTCTCGATTTCTCGCCCTGAACGGGTTCTGACCCTAAATACTGGCTTGTGGCCATCGTCGACGTAGGCGCTGGGCTGAGTGAGCTTCAAGCGCCAGTCGGGGCCTAGGGTGAGTAGGGAGGCAGACTTCTGTTGGTAAATGTCGCCGATGGTTTGAAGGCTGCCGTCGGCCACCACAATCTGGGCATCGGCACTGAGGCACTTGCCCATTGACGGTCTCGCAGCGGCAATAATCAGGTCAGAGCGCTGAAAACCCTGGGTCATGGCATCTAGGTCGTAGAAGCCACAGGGAATGCCGGGCAGTACCACCCCGAGCGATCGCTGCTCAATCTCGGAAAAGGTGTCAATCAAAATATCTGAGGTGGCCGTTAACCCCCCCTGGGGCCTCACCTGGGTAATGCCAAACAGCTTCTGCTCTGACTGATCCAGCACATTCTCGAGGGGCAGGGTGGTGTCGTAGCCGAGCTGGGCGATGTCACCGCCGGTTTGAATCAGCAGGCGGCGGGTGTACTTATCCATCACCAGGGCCGCGTACTGGTCGATGTTGGCCGCACTGATGGTGCGATCGACCAGCTGGGCCAGGCGGGTTTGGCCGCCCACCTGCTCCAGCTTGCCGTTGTCCTTGAGCCAGACGGCGATCGTCATCAGATCGGTGGGCTGTCCCTTGGCGTGCAGGGCCAGGGCACCCCGGTACATGTCTCGGTGGGTGCCGATGTAGAAGGCGTCGGGGGTCAGAATCTCCATCACCCGGCCAATGGCCTCGGGGTCGAGCAAGATGCCGCCCAGAATGGCCTCTTCGGCCTCAATGTTCTGGGGTGGCAAGCGATCGCTGACCGCATCAAACTTGAGATTTTGAACCATGTGAGATTTGGGGCCCCGGGGGATTGGATTAGTCTTAATTGTGCTCCAAACCCGCCATCCTTGGGGCCGCCTGCCCAAACTATCCCGAACTATCTCGCACCGGCCCGGAGGGGGATCCAGCCGGGGCGAAATGCCCAAGGTTTTGCAGATTGGCGTTGCAGATTGGCTGTGCAGATTGCCCCCGTCGCGGCGGCGACCTTAACCCCAGTCGCTCAAATGGGCAAGCTAGGTCAGGACGTGCCTGGCCTAGGTCATGGGGGCTAGGCATGTCCCCCGCCTAATGCCCCGGATCTGTGGAACCTATGCTTGACCCGTGCCCCACTATCATCCCTGAGCTCATCTCTGAGCTGAGTCGCCGAGCCGATCGGCCTTCGGTCTCGATTGTGGCCAGCGATCTATCCAGCCAGGGTGCTGGGCGCTGGGGCGGCGCGGTGCGGCCATTTTTGCTGGGGCAGGCGCTGCAGCGGCTGGGCTACCCGGTCGAAATTGTGGGATTTTCAGCCGAGGGCGATCGCCCCAGTCCGGCCACCGATATTCCCCTCCAGGTCATTCCCGCCGCCGCGAATCGCCTCGGCCCCTCGGCGATCGGGGCTCTCTTTCACCACCTCAGCCGCCAGCCCAAGGGCAACATTGTCTACGCCTACAAGCTCAAGCCCAGCAGCTTTGGCCTCGCCCTGCTGCACCGCCTACGCCGCCGTGGCCCCCTCGTTCTCGACATTGACGATTGGGAGCTGAGCTGGCACGGGGGAGACCGCTACCGCTATTGTCCGTCACCCAAACAACGACTGCGGGATCTGGTGCAGCCCGAGGGGGCCCTGCGTAATCCCGATCATCCCCTCTATCTAAAGTGGCTGGAGGGCTGGGTCTCCCAGGCGGATCTGGTCACCACCCACAACCGCTTTCTCCAGCAGCGCTTTGGCGGCGTGATCATTCCCAACGGCAAAGATACCGACCTGTTTGATCCCGATCGCTACTCCCCAGCGGCCAGCCGCGCCGCCTACGGCCTCAGCCCCTACCGGGTGTTGATGTTTCCCGGTGCGCCACGGCCCTACAGGCGACAGCCTGCACCAGGCCTTCCAGCAAACCCTCCCCCGGTACAACCGGGTTTCTGTACCAACGTTCTAGAGCCAGGCATCCACTTATTTTTTATCCACTTTTTTGATCAACTACCCGTGATGGAGGCGTAAACCGATTGGCACCTAAAAGCGTTGGCATGGTATCGAGCTATTCTGGCCTCACCCAGTGCGACTGGCTGTGGAAACAGACCCCCCATCCCTTTGGGCGGTGGGGCAATATTCAACTTCAGGCCCAGGACCCCACCCCCGATTACCTGCTGCTGTACCAGTTCAACTTTCACGAGCCGTTGGCCCCCAAGTCCCAGTCAGCGGCGCAGAAATTCCTCAGCACCCTACCCTTTGCCCCGGCCCCGGCCCCGGTAGATGCCCTCCGCCAGCTGCCGCCCCAGTTCAGCCAGGTGCCCAAAGACCGGATTGCCTTTTGGCTGCGGGAGCCGCCCTTGCCCGAGGTGCGGGCGAAACACTTGCTCAATTATGCCTACGCCCAAGACTACTGTAGCTACGTTTCTGGCCCCGATGACGAGGCCCCGGTACCGGCCTACATGCCAGCCATTTGGTATGTAAATGTGTCGTTTCGCGAGCTCAACGAAGCCCTACCCCCCGAAAAGCATAGCCCCTGTAGCTGGATTACCTCTGGCATTGACCGCACCGAGAGCCATCGCCATCGCCTAGCCTTTTTAACGGCCCTGCAGCAGAGCGAGGTGCCGGTGGAGGTCTACGGTCGCGATCTACCCCTCGGCACCCGCACCGCCGGAGCACTCAACAATAAGTGGGCGGGTATGGCCCCCTACACCTACAACCTGGCAATCGAGAACTACGCCGACAACGACTGGTATGCCAGCGAGAAGCTGTGGGATGCCCTCCTGTCCTGGTGTTTACCGATCTACTACGGTGGTGGTGCGGCGGACAAACTGCTGCCCCCCGGCAGTTTTTTGCGCCTGCCCAGCCTCGATGCCAAGGGGATTGAGTACATCCGCGAGGTGACCGCCAGCCCCGATGCCTGGCTGGCGGCGAAGGATGCGATCGCCGAAGCCCGCCAGGTGATTTTGCACAAATTGAATGCGATGAATTGGCTGTCGGAATGGGTCGGTGGGTGAGGCTAGACTTGAGCTCGCACCTCGCCCGCACCTCGATTATCGGTAAACCGGTGGGCAAACTAAACCTAGAACCCCCCCAGGCTGCGACGGCGCCTTCCCCATCTATGACTGCCGGACTCTATACCCTAGCCAACGATACTGTGTATGACCAGCTCGTCGCGTTGCTCAACAGCGTTGAGGCCAATGCCGAGCCGGGTCTACCGGTGTGCGTGATTGCCTACGACCAACGACTAGAGCGGGTCAAAGCCCTCGTCGATAGCCGCCCCAACGTCACCTTGCTCGATGACGCGGCCCTATTTGCTGACTGGGAAGAGTTTTCCTACCAGGTGTGGCGAACCCATCCCACCGCCCTAGCTGATTGGCGGGCCAAGGGCATTCAAACTCGGTTTTATCGAGTGGGTGAGAACCATCGCTATGTCGCCTTTGATGCTCGAGCGCCCTTCGATCAATTTGTCTATGTGGATGCCGATGACCTGGTTTTGGCCCCCCTGACCCCCATGTTTGAGGCGTTGGCCCAGGCCGATGTGGCCATCTACGACTTCCAGTTCAAGCACCCTGACCACATTTTCAATCTTCAGAGCCCGCGACTGCCGGAGGTGATCACACCCCAGCGGTTGACTCAACAGATTTTTTGTTCTGGCTTCTTTGGGGCTCGCCGCGATGGGTTGCCGCCCGCCCAACGGCAGTGGTTATTGAGCCAGCTCCAGGCTGGTGATGGGGATGTGCTCTACCCCAGTGCCCCTAACCAGTCGCTGTTGAACTACATGGTGCACAAAAGCGAGTTGAAGGTTACCAACCTGGTCTTTACTCGCCCGGCCGATATGGTGACGGGCAACTCCGTCACGTCACCCCACTTCAGGGAGCGCGACCATGTTCTGTACGACCATGGGGCTCGTCTGATGTTTCTTCACTACATTGGCATCAGCTCCAAGCATTTTCGGGCCCTGTGCCAGGGAGAGAACGTTGACTTTCCCTACCGCGATCTGTTTCTGCACTACCGCTATGGGTCTGAGACTGATCACCGTCCTGACCTGGTGGGGCAGCGGATACCGTACCGGCCTCCAACTGGCTGGCGGCGGTACCTGAAACCCCTAGCTCAGCGACTTTCCTGAGGATATTGACCATGCGCGGCCTATACATTACGGCCAACGACCGGGTGATGGACCACGCGATCGCCTGTCTCAACAGCATTCGCCTCCACGACCCCAGCATTCCGGTCATGCTGATCCCCTACAGCGATGACTATCACCAGGTGGCCGAGCGGCTCCAGCGTGACTATGGCGTGGAGCTGTACCCCGATTTAGCCTTTATTCAGCGATTGTCGGAGAATTTGCAGGCTATTTTTGGGGCCGAGTTTTTTGCTCGGCCCAACACCTTTCGCAAACAGGCCTGCTGGTTTGGCCCCTTCGATCGCTTTCTCTACATCGATACCGATGTGGTGGTGTTTAGCGCGATCGCCAACCTGCTCGACCACCTCGATGACTACGACTTTCTCTGCTACGACTACCAGCACCGGGGCGGCCTGCACAACGTGTTTGGCCAGGCGGTGGTAGACCAGAACGTGTTTACCCCAGCCGAGCTGACCGACGTGTTTAATACCGGCTTTTGGGCCTCTAAGGGGGGGCTGATTAGCGAGTCAGATCTCTACGAGGTGTTTAAAGACTGTGCTGCCCACCCCGACTACTTCGACTTTTCAGAAAAAACCTCTGACCAACCCATCATCAACTACCTGATTTTGAAACGGGTGGCGCGGCGGTTTAACCTGGTGCGCCGCCCCGGCGGCGGCTCATGTTTCTACGGTTCACTCAACCACCCCCACGGCAGGCGGCGGTTTAACCTGGTGCGCCGCCCTGGCGGCGGCCCTGGCAACTGGGCCGGTAGCCCCCACTTTGTCCCCCTGGTTGCGCCAGAGGGCCTAGCGTTAATCGACCCTAACGTCGATCAGCCCCTGGATTATCTGCACTGGGCCGGATACCGCATTCAGCCCGGTTGCCCCTACTGGGAGCTATGGGCCCACTACCGCTACCTGCGCAATCCCGACCACCGCCCCCCCGACGCTCCACCGGTACCCTCCTCCCCCATAGCCAGGCTGCTCACCCTTCTCGGGTAACAAACGCCCCGTAGCGTGGGTTAGGCCCACCCCTCACCCCCGCGCCCCAACCCCAACCCCAATTGGGCCGTAACCCACGACCTCTTAATCGAGCAATTTGTTAACGTAGCGTGGGTTAGGCCCACCCCTAACCCACGCTCCCCACCGCCCATCTCAAACAGGCCGTAACCCACGCCCCCTCAACCAAGAAATTTGTTGACATAACCCAAATACGCCTCAGGGTCTTCCAGCATCGGAAAGTGCCCAGTGTTTTTGACCAAGGCATACTCGATATTAGGATTCAAATCTGCCGCCTTACGCCCCAGCTCCGCCGGGGTAATTTTGTCAAACTCCCCCGAGACCAGCAGCGTTGGCACCGCGATCCGGGCAAACTCCACCGGCATCACCTCCGTCGCCTTTTTACTGACCGAGGTAAAAATGGTGCCCAGCGCCGTGCCGTAATCAGCGGCGAGAAAGTCTTCCAGGAAGGCTACCTTCTCCGCCGCCGGGATGGGACGGCTGAGAAAGCGAGCCATAAAAAAGCGCGGCATCAGCGGAATTTTCCCCAGCCACTGGGGCCGAAAGGCCACCACGTAGCCGCCAAATTTATAGAAGGCTTCAAAGGCCGCTTTGTCGTACTCAAAAATACCGTTGCAGGTCAGAATGGCGCGATCGCACAGTCCGGGGTACTGGTTCAAAAAGTACACCGCTACGGACGCTCCGGTGGAATGGGCATTGATGGAGACCTGGGGCAGATTCAGCGCCTTCAGCAGGGCCGCCAGATCCTCGGCGTAGGTCTCTAGCTCGTAGCCTCGGGCGGCGGCGGCCTCCTGCTGGTCGGGGCCAATGCGCGATCGCCCAAACCCGCGCATGTCATAGAGCAGACAGTCGTAGCGATCGGCCAGGGCCATCGCCGTACTCTGCCAGTAGCGGGCTGACCCGGCCCAACCATGGATAAACACCATGACCGGCCTAGGCGACGCTGGATCCCGTGGGGTATCGGTACCGATCCACTCGTAGTAGTGGTTGACCTGGCTCACCTCGATGTAGGGCATGGCTAAGCAGACTCAGGCTTAGGCATTGAGGAGGGGTGTACCAGCAGGTCGGCGGTGGACCGCTGCTCCACCATTTCCCGGGTGATGACGCAGCGCTTCAGGTCTTTGCGGGAGGGCAGCTCGTACATAATATCGAGCATCAGTTCTTCGATGATGCCGCGCAGGGCCCGGGCACCGGTCTTGCGGCGGTAGGCTTCGCGGGCGATCGCGCGCAGGGCATCAGACTTAAACTCCAGCTGCACATTGTCCATCCGCATCAGCTTTTGGAACTGTTTCACCAGGGCGTTTTTCGGCTCAGTCAAGATCGCCATCAGCGATTCTTCATCCAGCGGATCCACCACAGAGGTGGCTGGAATGCGGCCAATAAATTCAGGGATGAGGCCAAACTTGACTAAGTCATCGGGTTCCAGATGGCGCAGCACGTCGGCGGTACGTTTTTCCCGCGAAAACTGGCCTTCACCGGGCTGGACAAAGCCAATCGACTTCTTGCCAATCCGCTGCTCAACAATTTTCTCCAGGCCCACAAAGGCACCGCCGCAGATAAACAGAATATTACTCGTGTCGATCTGGATACAGTCTTGGTAGGGGTGCTTGCGCCCGCCCTGGGGGGGCACGTTGGCCACGGTGCCTTCGAGCATTTTCAGCAGCGCCTGCTGTACGCCCTCTCCGGATACATCGCGGGTAATGGAGGGGTTCTCGCTCTTGCGGGCAATTTTGTCGATTTCATCGATGTAGATAATGCCCCGCTGGGCTTCTTCCACATCCAGGTCAGCCATCTGCAACAGCCGCAGCAAGATGTTCTCGACATCTTCGCCCACATACCCGGCCTCGGTGAGGGTGGTGGCATCGGCCACGGCAAAGGGCACTTCTAGAATCCGAGCTAGGGTTTGGGCTAGCAGGGTTTTGCCACAGCCGGTGGGGCCAATCAGCAAAATGTTGGATTTTTGGAGCTCAATGACGTCTTCGGGGGCTTCCACCTCACTGCCTTGGAGGTAGCTGAGCCGCTTATAGTGGTTATAAACTGCTACCGACAGCACTTTTTTGGCCTCGTTCTGGCCAATCACATGCTCATCTAGGTAGTTCTTAATTTCCCTCGGCTTAGGAATCTGGCTGAGGGATATGGCTGGAACTGTCCTGGGGCGATCGGCGGGGGCATCGCGCCGGGGCACCGGTTGAGCAATGGCCGTGCCCGAGTCAAACAACTCTTCGTCTAGGATTTCGTTGCACAGGTCAACACATTCGTCACAGATGTAGACCCCCGGCCCCGCAATTAGCTTACGCACCTGCTCTTGAGACTTGCCACAAAACGAGCATTTTAGATGGGAGTCGTACTTAGACATAAAATGACCCTAGTTTAATGCAGTCATAGTGGGAACGGCCGAGGGCAATTGCTGCTCTACCACACCGTCAATGAGGCCGTAGTCTTTGGCCTCGGCGGCAGACATATAGAAGTCGCGCTCGGTGTCGGCCTCAATGCGATCCATGGATTGCTCGGTGTGGTGAGCAATGAGCTCATTGAGCCGATTCTTGTGATACAAAATTTCCCGCGCCTGAATTTCAATATCCACGGCCTGCCCCTGGGCACCGCCTAGGGGCTGGTGAATCATGATGCGAGAACTGGGCAGGGACAGGCGCTTACCCTTGGCCCCGGCACAGAGCAGAAACGCTCCCATGCTGGCCGCCAAACCAAAGCAAATAGTCATCACATCGGGACGAATTTGCTGCATGGTGTCGTAGATGGCCATGCCCGCCGTGACTGAACCCCCGGGGGAGTTGATGTAAAGCTGTACGTCCTTTTCAGGGTCTTCGGCATCCAGGTAGAGCAGCTGGGCCACGATCGAGTCGGCCACCTCGTCCATAACCGGGGTGCCCAAGAACACGATGCGCTCCCGCAGCAGGCGAGAGTAAATATCAAAGGCTCGCTCTCCTCGCCCCGATTGTTCGACCACAACGGGAAGCATAGTGCGAATCTGGTTGGCGCTGAGAGCAGACTGGCTCAAGCTCACGATGGGGCTAATGAATGGGTTCGATGCAATCATAATGGGTTTGCGCGAGATTTCAAGGGGTTGAGAATATTGCTTTATCTGAGATTGCCCAAGAGGCTGCAGCCATTCAAGCCAGTCGCTTAAACTAGCGAGCCATCGGTTAGCCTACCCGACATTATGCCCCAAAATTTTAGGTTCACGGGGTCGGCTAACCGATGGTGTTCTAAATCCGCCACCGTCGCCAGAGGCGCGAGTCGTGCTAACTCGCTGACTTTTTGCTTTTGCCGCCCTTGGATGGGCCTTTGGGAGTTTTGACCTCGGGCGTTTCGGCCTTGGGCGTTTCGGCCTCGGTTTCTGCGACTTCGGTAGCTTGGACTTCGACGGTGGCCTCACCGGCTAGGGGCGGGGGGGCGTCTAGGGGCTCGGCTTCAACCTCAAGGGCGTCAGCCAGTTCAGCTACCGCGTCATCCTTTTTAAGGCTGCCTTCGGGCACTAGCTCAACGGTGTTAGCCTCCTCGAGCCAGTCGAGGATTTTCTCTTGCAGCAGCTCTTCGGTGATCACCTGCTCGAGGCGATCGGGATCAATTTGGCTGACGTCTTCAATCTCATCCATGGCCTCCTGGATTTTTGCTTGGAGCGCCTCGGGCTCGATCTTGATGCCCTCTTGCTTGGCCACCTCGCCCAGGGCCAGGGTGCGGCGCAGGCGATCGATCGCCTCGGGGCGAGTCCGCTGGCGCATGCCATCGATCAGCTCGCGGGTCAGCATTTTGTTGACGTCAATGCCCTGGCGGCTGAGCTGCATGATCGTTTGGGTCAGCAAAAAGTCAACTTCCTTTTGCACCAGGGTGTTGGGGATTTCCGCCTCAAGGTGTTCGATCAGCGCTTCGATCAAAGCGGCATTTTTGTTGGCCTTGGTCTTTTCGTCAGCTTCTTCCTGGTAGCGCTCGACCAGGGAGGTCCGCAGCGCTTCAATGGTTTCAAATTCGCTGATTTCCTGGGCGAAGTCGTCGTCAAGGTCGGGGAGCTCTTTCTCTTTAATTTCTTTCAGGGTGGCAGAAAACACGGCGGCCTTACCGGCCAGTTCGGCTTGGGAATAATCGTCGGGGAAAGGCACTTCGATGTCCTTGGCCTCCTCTAGAACCATGCCGACGATCCCCTCTACGAAGCCGGGGATAAACCGCCCTTCTTCGAGCTCTACCTGGAAGTCGGTGCCCGATCCGCCCTGGAATTCTTCAAACTCACCGCTTTCGGTCTTGACCTTACCCACAAAGTCGATGACGGCTACGTCGCCCATCTGGGCGGGCCGGTCTTCGATGGGAACCAGGGTGGCCATGTTGTTCTGGTACTGGCTGAGGGTTTTATCAACCCGTTCGGGGTCAGGCAAGATTTCTTCGGCCTGCACGGACAGCCCTTGGTAGGTCTTGAGGGTGACTCGGGGCGGGACGTCGACGGACGCTTGAATCGTGATGGGCTGACCGGGCTCGTACTGGCTGATCAGCTCGTCAAAGGTGCTTTTGAGCTGGTAGTTGCCGATCGCATCGATCGCTTCCTGCTTGATGGCCTGATCGACGGCGTTTTGCACCAGTTCTTCAATCACCGCAGCCTTCAGCTGGGGCACCCCAATGCGCTGCATAAAGACTGGTCGGGGCACTTTTCCCTTGCGAAAGCCCGGCACGTTGATCGTCCGCATTAACTTAGTCAGCACCTGATCGTAAGTTTTTTGAGATAGATCAGCGGGAATCTCGATTTCCAGTCCTACCTGGCTATCGGGCAGTACTTCCTGGGTAACTTTCATGGGGTCTTTTTGCTAACTAGACGGCGGCTGCGCGCTCCAATCCGGGGGAAGAGTGTTTCAGCGTTATGCTTCGTTCGGATCCTGATAAGCCCAGTACAACTGGCTAGGCCTATGGATCTCAACGGTTAAACATGGCTAGACTGGAACACTGCCGGGGAAACTTTTGACGCAATTAATAAGCATACTCTATTGCCGAAGCCTCGATGTGATCACCTTGGTTTTAGTGGCTTGAGTCCGCCCTTGCCGTTGGCCCTGGGCATGGCCCCAGGGCCGGTGGAGGCTCGATTCGGTTCAACTATCCCCCTGGGGATCTGGCGTTATCGGCCCCCTGATGCAGAATCAGCCGGTTGCCATCGGGGTCGTAGGCATAGATCTCGCGCCCGTGGGTAGCGGTGATGATGGGGCCTGGGGGCGGGTAGCCTTGGTGGGTAACGTGGGCGATCGCACCCTCTAAATCCACCACCTCCAAAACCAGGCTGGTCGGGCTGGTCGGGGCTGGCTCAAACGGCGCTTCATGATCGGGTCGGGGCTTAAAAATCGCCAGCTTGAGCCCTGGTAACTGGAATTCGGCGTAGCGATCGCGCTGGTAGGGCTCA
>JAIXUR010000338.1 GCA_027483425.1 Cyanobacteriota bacterium
CCCGCGCCGCCGACGTGGCATCCCCGCCGCCCTTCAGCTCCACCCGGCTAAAGGCGACCTGGTCGGCCTCGCGGTAGTTGGGGTTGGCCTCATAGACAATCACATCGCCGGGGGTAAAGCTCACGACCCGGTAGGGACCGGTGCCCACGGGCAGGGTGTTGCCGGGGGCCTCACGCCCATTGGCACCGTTGTAGTCCTTAAAGATGTGCTGGGGCAGCACCATGCCCTCGGTGCCGGTAAACACCAGATACCAGGCGGGGTTCGGCTCCTTAAAATTGATCTGTACCGTGGTGTCGTCGAGGGCTTCGACGCTCTCCACCAGCTCGTAGGACCCTGCGTTGACGGTGGCCACCTCGGGGTTAACGATGAACTCGTAGGTAAAGGCCACGTCCGCCGCCGTGAAGGGGGTGCCGTCCGACCACTTCAGGCCCGGCTTCAGCTTCCAGGTGACGGAGGTGCCATCGGCCGCCACCCCTCCGTTTTCGAGGGTGGGTTCTTCCGCCGCCAAAAACAGCACCAGGTTGCCGTCGGCGTCGAAGCTAGCCAGGGGTTCGAGGGTAATCCGGCTGGCCTCAGAGTCTTTGAAGCCGCTGGAGAAGTGGGGATTGAGAATGGTGGGGGCCTGCCAGTAGAGCAGGCGCAGGGTGTCGTCCGCGGCGGCGGGGGATGTCTCCGTTGTTTCGCTCTGGGGTGGATTTTGGGGAGCTTTACACCCGCTAAACAGCAACAAACAGAGACCAGCGGTAGCGACGGCACGGACGTTCATGGACAACCTCGAGTCAATTAGGCAATAGCCTACAGGGTCGGAGAATGAAAAGGGTAAGCACGGCTACTGAAGCGCAGCTACTATTAACCTGGCCAGTGACCGAACCAGGGGCTGAACCCGTTACTGTTCATGGCTTTGGGGGTAGGCGTCTCGCCTTTCCAGGGAGAACAGGCCAGGTGCCTACCCCCCAAGAGGTTCAGGGATCGAGATCAAGGGGCTGATGAGAATTGACCCAAAAACCTGAGCCCTCTCTGAACCCAGCCTCGGCTGACCAATTTTCTCCATGGAATAGATTTGGGGAATAGATTTGGGATTCTTGCTTAAGTTCAATAAACGATGACATTAGGGCGATCGCCCCCATCCCTCCCCTTTATTGCCTCAACCGAAGCAAACGAATCTTGCCAATACCCCTTAAAATGATTTGGATTTTTCGTAAGCACCCCTGCAACCTATGCCCCGTCGCAACGACATCAAAAAGATCTTGCTGATCGGCTCTGGCCCGATTGTGATTGGTCAGGCTTGTGAGTTCGACTACTCGGGCACCCAGGCTTGTAAAGCCCTGCGGGAAGAGGGCTACGAGGTGGTGCTGATCAACTCCAACCCGGCCACCATCATGACCGATCCGGAGACAGCCAACCGGACCTACATCGAGCCCCTGACCCCAGAGATGGTCGAGCGGGTGATTGAGCGCGAGCGCCCTGACGTGATGCTGCCCACCATGGGCGGGCAGACGGCGCTGAACCTGGCGGTCACCCTGGCCAAAACCGGCGTGCTGGAACGCTACGGAGTTGAGCTGATTGGGGCCAAGCTAGAAGCCATTGAAATGGCGGAAGACCGCAAGCTCTTCAAGGAAGCCATGGCGCGCATTGAGGTACCGGTGTGCCCCTCGGGCCTGGCCGAAACCATGGATGAGGCCAAGCAGATCGCCCAGCAAATCGGCAGCTTCCCCCTGATTATTCGCCCCGCCTACACCATGGGTGGCACCGGCGGCGGCATTGCCTACAACCAGGAAGAGTTTGAGACCATTTCCCGCTCGGGCCTGGATGCTAGCCCGGTGTCGCAGATTCTCGTCGAGCAGTCGCTGCTGGGCTGGAAGGAGTACGAGCTGGAGGTGATGCGAGATTTAGCCGATAACGTGGTGATCATCTGCTCGATCGAAAACCTGGACCCCATGGGGGTACATACCGGCGATTCGATTACCGTGGCCCCGGCCCAAACCCTGACCGATAAAGAGTACCAACGGCTGCGGGATGCCTCGATTAAGATCATCCGTGAGATTGGGGTGGAGACCGGCGGTTCGAATATTCAGTTTGCCGTCAACCCCGACAACGGCGATTTCATTGTGATCGAGATGAATCCTCGGGTGTCTCGGAGCTCGGCCCTGGCCTCGAAGGCGACGGGCTTTCCGATCGCTAAGTTTGCGGCCAAGCTGGCGGTGGGCTACACCCTCAACGAAATTTCCAACGACATCACCAAGAAAACCCCGGCCAGCTTTGAGCCCACCATCGACTACGTGGTGACCAAGATTCCCCGCTTTGCCTTTGAAAAATTCCCCGGCACCTCCACCACGCTGACGACGCAGATGAAGTCGGTGGGCGAAGCGATGGCGATCGGGCGCACGTTCCAAGAATCCTTCCAGAAGGCGCTGCGATCGCTGGAGACGGGTCGAGCCGGCTGGGGCTGCGATCGCGCCGAAAAGCTGCCCAGCCTCAACGAAATTCGCCCCAAGCTGCGCACCCCTAACCCCGAGCGCATCTTTGAGCTGCGCCACGCCATGCAGCTCGGTCTGACCGTGGACGAGATCTACCAGCTCACCGCCATCGATCCCTGGTTTCTCAACCAGCTCTGCGGCCTGCTCAAGACCGAAAAATTTCTCAAGCGTACTCCCCTCACCAGCCTCACCGCAGACCAACTGCGGGCGGTCAAGCGCCAGGGCTTTAGCGATCGCCAGATTGCCTACGCCACGAGCACCCACGAAGACACCGTGCGCCAGTACCGCAAGGGCCTGGGCATTATCCCCGTCTACAAAACCGTCGACACCTGCGCCGCCGAGTTCGAGGCCTTTACCCCCTACTACTACTCCACCTACGAAGACGAAACCGAGGTGCTGCCCTCCGATCGGCCCAAGGTGATGATCTTGGGCGGCGGCCCCAACCGCATCGGCCAGGGCATTGAGTTCGACTACTGCTGCTGCCACGCCTCCTTTGCGCTGCAAGAGGACGGCTACGAGACCATCATGGTCAACTCCAACCCCGAGACGGTGTCCACCGACTACGACACCAGCGATCGCCTCTACTTTGAGCCCCTCACCAAGGAAGACGTGCTCAACATCATCGAGGCCGAAAACCCCATCGGCATCATCATTCAGTTCGGGGGCCAAACCCCGCTCAAGCTAGCGGTCCCCCTCCAGCAATACCTCTCCTCCCTCCCCACCCCATCACCCGATCACCCCATTACTAAAATTTGGGGCACCTCCCCCGACTCCATCGACATGGCCGAAGATCGCGAACGCTTCGAAGCCATTCTGCGGGAGCTGGATATTCTGCAACCGCCCAACGGCATGGCCCGCAGCTACCAAGATGCCCTCCGGGTGGCCAAGCAGATCGACTACCCGGTGGTGGTGCGGCCTAGCTACGTGCTGGGGGGCCGCGCTATGGAGATCGTCTACTCCGACAGTGACCTGGAGCGCTACATGACCTACGCGGTGCATGTGGAGCCCGACCACCCGATTTTGATCGACAAGTTTTTGGAAAATGCGATCGAGGTGGATGTGGATGCGATCGCAGACCACACCGGCCAGGTGGTGATCGGCGGCATTATGGAGCACATCGAACAGGCGGGCATTCACTCCGGCGACTCGGCCTGCTCGCTACCCACCATGACCCTGCCCCCCGCCGCCCTCGCCACCATCCGCGACTGGACGGTGAAGCTGGCCAAGCGCCTCAAGGTGCTGGGCTTAATGAATATTCAGTTCGCCGTCAAGGGCGACCAGGTCTACATCATCGAAGCCAACCCCCGCGCCTCGAGGACGGTGCCCTTTGTCTCCAAGGCGATCGGCCACCCCCTCGCCAAGCTGGCCGTGCGGGTCATGTCGGGCAAAACCCTAGCGGAGCTGGGCTTTACCGAAGAGGTGATTCCCAAGCACATTGCCGTCAAGGAAGCCGTACTGCCCTTTGATAAATTTGCGGGCACCGATGCCCTGCTCGGCCCTGAAATGCGCTCGACCGGGGAAGTGATGGGGATTGATGTGGACTTTGGCAAAGCCTTTGCCAAGGCCGCCCTGGGGGCCAACCAGCGCCTGCCCCTGTCAGGCACCGTGTTCATTTCCATGAACGATCGCGACAAGGCCGCCGTGATCCCCGTGGCCAAGCAAATGGCCACCATGGGCCTCAAGCTAATCGCCACCTCCGGCACCCGCGCCGCCCTGCTGGATCAAGGACTCACCGTAGACCTCGTTCTCAAGGTCCACGAAGGCCGCCCCAACATCGAAGACGCGATCAAAAATAATGAAATCCAGCTGATCATCAACACCCCGGCAGGCAGCACCGCCCTAGAGGACGATCGCTCGATTCGCCGCACAGCCCTAGCCTACAAGGTGCCGATTATCACCACCATCGCCGGGGCTAAGGCGACGGCAGCGGCCATCCAATCGCTGCAACAGCACCCCCTGCAGGTGAAATCGCTGCAGGAGTACATCGGCATGGGAGCGTAACAGAGTCCTGCAAGGAGGGTTCTAACTCAAGGTTCTGGCAGTTTGGGACAATTTAAATTTTGCAAGTCCCGTGGGGGCGAACCGAGGTGTTTGCCCCCACGGGACTTGCTGTGGGGAAATTTGCGTTGGGTGGCCTGCCCGATATTGAGATGAGGGCAGACCCATGGGTCTGTCCCTAGGGGGAATGCCGCTATCACCCCCTGTCCTTTGTCTGGCCCAAGGCCCTGGTGCAAAAGGCAGCGGGGAGTGTCCTAGGGTTTTTGATGCCTGCAATTGTCGCCAGCGTCGCCCTGTTTGAGGTCTACAACGGTCGAGGCCGAGATCTAGAGGGATAGGTTTTTGCCTAGCCTTTTGGACAGGTCTAAAGCCATGCCCAGGACGAGTTGCAATCTTAGTCTTCTGAGGCGCGACAGTAGCAGGCCAACCCCATAAAGTACGGGTAACGTCTCGCTATTGAATAGACACCATGATGAATTTTAACCCGTTATTAACCAAAGTCGCGATCGCTCCCCAGGCTAAGACTTCAGCCATTGCATCCCTACTGATCACAGGCTTGCTGTCTATCGCCCCCATCAACCCTGCCAGAGCCCAAGAAGCACCTAATCCCACCGGACTCACCCCGGCTCAGCAGGTAGCCTTTGTCCAAGATCACAAAGGCCAGTTTGGCGGCGGCGACCAGCTACGACGCTTCTTCTTTGGCGACCTCGAACCCATTTCGGTACAGCCCGGCGGCGCGGGCATGGTTGTTAACCTCTACAACAAAGCCACCGACACCACCTTTGCCTACTGCGCCACCTTTGATGTCGTTGTTGCAGTGGGTACTGGACGAGTCATGGCCTTCCCCGACGGCGACGTACGCTAGAGCCTCCCCACCATGGTGCGCCCTGCATCTACTCTGACGGCCCCCGTGAGCGTGAGCGATCACCGGTGGGGGCCACCCACAGCTCGCTTTACTCTGGTGCAGTACGGCGACTACCAGTGCCCCAACTGTGGCACCGCCTATCCCCTGCTCATGAATGTGCTAGAGCGGATGAGCGACCAGCTGTGCTTTGTGTTTCGCCACTTTCCCTGTGGGGATGTGCACCCCGATGCCCAGCATGCCGCCGAAGTGGCTGAAGCGGCGGCTAACCAGGGCAAATTCTGGCCCATGCACCACCACCTATTTACCCATCAGCAAGCCCTAGGCAGCGGCTACCTAGTGGAGTACGCCGTCGATCTGGGGCTGGATATCCCCCAGTTTTTGCGGGAAGTAACGGGCGATCGCTTCGTCAGCCGTATTCAAGCTGACATCGCTAGCGGGCGCGCCAGCGGCGTCATCGACACCCCCACCTTTTTCATCAATGGGCATCGTTACACCGGTGCCCACACCCAAACTGCCCTGTGGAATGCCCTCTCCCAACCAACCTAGGGGCATCATCGCTCACCGGTTCTACAACCGGAGCAGCTCTATCTTCGCGGCTGCGCCGTGGCGTTGACCGCTACCCATGCTCCAGTCGTTCCAGTCGTTCCAGGAGAACCACCATGCCCCGACCCTCAAGTCAGCCCCAGCCAGACTTAGCCCATGGCGTTGCCGCCCGCTGGCCAGCGATAGGCGAGTCCTCGGCGGTGCCCCTCCCAGTCCGACCAGAACGACACCTCTCTCCAGAGGCAATGCCACCCATGGCCCACAGCCCACAATATTTGCTTTACCTGGCAGAAATTGGCGAAAACACTGCCCTTTTGGTACACGACATGCGCAGCCCGCTGAGTGTAATTTTGAATGGCCTGCGGCTCTGCCACCGGATGCCGTTGCCTCAAATTGCCCACCTGCGGCTGACCTTAGCCCTAGAAGAAGCCGAACGGCTCAACCGCATGATCAATGATGTGATTGCCTTTGCCCGCAATGCCCACCCATCGGAGTTTCACTGGCAGACCCTCAATGCCCCAGCCTACCAGGCTCGGTGTGGCGTCAGTAGCCCTCCCACCACCCACGGTCAAGAGCACCAATAACGGCTGAGGTCATCGCTTCGCTCAGCTCACCTACCCTTTCGCTGGTTTAGTTATGGTCAACCCTACCCTGCGCTCTCCACGGCCGTCGCTCAGTCCACCGCTGCCGCCCCAGGATGATCCCCAAAGTTGCGCCCTGGTGACTAATCGGCCATCGAGCTTCAACCATCAAGCCCTTTTAACCCTGCTGGCCGCAATTACCCCCGTGATGGTGATGGTAAATTGCCTCAACGAAATCCGGGGAGCCTTTGTAGCGGTGCCTATACAGACTACCTTGGCGATCGTGCAACCCTTCCACTCCGCCCCAGACTACCTAGGAGTTTACGCCAAGGTGCTGTGGGCCTATGCGCCGCCGGGGCATTTAGCCCAGCCCGCCCGCTGCCAGGCAGAGGTCAGTCCGTAGGCATTGAGGAAATTTTTAGGCAAGAAGATGGCATAGGGTCTGCGCCCTGCCCGTAAACAACAGTCTTAGCTATTTTTGTTGCCAGAATTATTCTCAGAATTGTCCCAATCAGTCCAGCGATCAGGTCTCAGGTGCCAGGGTTCGGGGTTCAGGCGCAACCCTGGCACCTGCCCCTTAGCCCTAACCCCCTTCCCATCATGTTTCCTGTTCTGCCCCGAGACGTTGCCCCAGACCAGTTCGCTATGATAGCGTCAGCGTCTTTCCCCACTGCTATGCGCGCCGACGAAGCTCTAGCCTTGCTAGACCAACTGCTGCCGGGTCGCACCTTCAGCAATCTACAAGAAACCGTTTTTAGCCAGGTATGGGAGGGCAAAACCTATGCTGAAATTGCCGATAGCTGCGGCTACGACCACAGCTATATTCGTGATGTGGGGTTTCGGCTGTGGCAAGCGCTGTCAGAGTCGCTCGATCAAAAGGTGTCGAAAAGCAACATTCGGGCTGTGCTAGAACGGTATGCTCGCCATCAGGTTGCCCCGCTAACGCCTAGAATAGCCCCCCCAGATCTGGTTAGCACCCCAGACATCCCCCTCGGGATGCCGATCTGGGAGTTGCCCAATGGGCCAGTGCCGTTGAATTCTCCGTTCTACATCGAGCGCCCGCCCCTGGAGACCCAGGCCAAGGCCGCCCTACTCAAACCGGGTAGCCTAATTCGCCTAAAGGCTCCTCGCCAGATGGGCAAAACTTCGCTGCTGCGGCGACTGCTGGCCCATGCCCAAGAGCAGCCCATGCGCTGCGTTACCCTCAGCCTGCACCGGGCCGATCGCCAAATTTTTGCCGATTTAGACCTATTTTTGCGCTGGTTTTGCGCCAACATCAGTCACCAACTGGGCCTAGAGCCCGACCTCGATCGCCGCTGGCATGGCGACATTGGCAGTAAGGTCAGCTGCACCGCCTACCTCGAAGACTACGTTCTGCCCCAGATCGATGCCCCCCTGGTGATCGCCATCGATGAGGTTAACGAGCTGTTTCAGTACCCCAAGGTGTCTTCGGAGTTTTTGCCGCTGCTGCGATCGTGGTACGAAGATGCCCGCGAAATCAAGGCCTGGAGCCGCCTGCGCTGGATTTTATCCCACGCCACCGAGGTGTATGTGCCCCTACAACTGCACCAGTCGCCCTTTAATGTGGGGCTAGCCCTAAAGCTGCCTGTGTTTACCCTCGACCAGGTGCAAGACCTGGCCCATCGCCACCATCTGCCCTGGGCCGAGGGCAGGGACGGGGCCGAAAAACTGCGATCGCTGTTGGAGGTGGTGAGCTACCGGCCAGGGCTCGTGCGGTTAGCCCTCTACGCCCTGGCCCAGGGAGGTATCGGCCTAGAGCAGCTGATTGAAGAAGCGCCCACCCAGTCGGGCATTTACAGCGATCACCTGCGAGAATTACTGGCGGCTCTATACCCTTACCCTAGCCTACAGGCCGCCTTTGGTCAGGTGATCGACTCTCCGGTGCCGGTGGCCCTGGAGCCAATTACCGCCTATCGACTCGAAAATCTAGGCCTGGTTAACCTCAGCAAAAACCTGGCTGCCCCCAGCTGTGAACTCTACCGCCAGTACTTTTTAGCCTGTCTGCCGACCGCGTCGAGTTCAGCCTATGTATGAGTACCGGGTCGGCGGCAGTTTAGCCGCCGATGACCCCACCTACATTGAGCGAGAGGCCGACCACACGCTGTACCGAGCCCTGGGCAAGGGGGAGTTGTGCTACGTGCTGACCTCCCGACAAATGGGTAAGTCGAGCCTGCGGCTGCGCACCCGCCAGCGGCTAGAGGCCGAGGATCAAGGGCGCTGTGCCGCCCTTGATATGACCCGCATCGGCAGCCAGCACATTACCTCGGAGCAGTGGTATTTAGGCCTGGTCTTTGACCTGCGGCGCAAGTTTCGTCTACCCGATACCCTTGATTTGCCCACCTGGTGGCACAGTTTAGGGCCGTTGCCGCCGGTCCAAAAGCTCAGCCATTGGATCGAAACGGTGCTGCTGCTGGCCCATCCCCCCCAGCCGCTGTTTATTTTTTTGGACGAAATCGATGGGGTCAAGGGGCTGAGCTTTTCGGCCAGGGATTTTTTTGGCCTGGTGCGCTTCTGCTACAACCAGCGGGCCGAAAACCCCGCCTACCGCCGCCTTAACTGGGCCTTGTTTGGGGTGGCCACCCCCCGCGACCTGGTGGCGGATATACGCCAAACCCCCTTTAACATTGGCCGGGCGATTTCCCTGGTGGGCTTTAGCCTGGCGGAGGCGGCTCCCCTGGCCACGGGGCTGGTCAAGCTGGCCCAGCGACCAGAACAGGTGCTGGCGGCGGTGCTGCACTGGACGGGGGGGCAGCCGTTTTTGACTCAAAAGCTCTGTGGATTGTTGCAGGCAGACTACCAGGACAACCCGATCGCAGCGGGGGCTGAGGCTAGAGAGGTGGAACGACTGGTGCGATCGCACCTCATCTACCACTGGGAAGCCCAGGACGACCCCGAACACCTGCGCACCATTCGCGATCGCCTGCTGGCCGACGAGCAGCGATCGGGTCGGTTGCTCAGCCTGCACCAGCGCATTCTCACCCAGGGCCGGATCCCCGTTGAGGGCAGCTCAGACCAGGCAGAGCTCAAGCTGTCGGGGATTGCGATCGAGCACGACGGGCATCTCCAGGTGGCTAACCCCATCTATGCCCAAGTCTTCAATGGCAACTGGGTCAACCAGTGCCTTGCCCAGCAGCGCCCCTACGCGGTCATGCTCCAGGCCTGGGTCGCCGCCAACTATGAAGATGACTCGCGCCTGCTCATGGGCAAGGCTCTGCAAGATGCTCTGCAATGGGCGGCCCACAAAAGCCTCAGCGATTTAGACTACCGCTACCTCTCCGCCAGCCAGGAGTGGGATGCCAAAATGGTGCGGCTAGAACTAGAGGCCAAAGACAAAGCCAACCTGATGCTGGCCGAGGCCCAGCGCAAGGCCAATCAAATTATCTGGTTCAGCTACCTCAGCCTCGGTACCTGCTTGGCGATCTCCCTGGTGGCCCTGGGGATCAGTCTGCTGCGATCCTAGAATGTCGGTACAGAAACCCGGTTTCTTGGCCAGAATGCAAGTCATATCGTTAGCGCAGCGACGAAGAAACCGGGTTTTTAGCCATACTGTACCGGTGCTCTAGGCCCCGCTAGCCATACTGCTGGAGCGCCAGACGAGCGGCCCCAGCCATACCGGCCTGGTTGCCCAACTCCGCCACCAGCACCCGCAGTCCCTGGCATGAACTGGGTAGGACGCGAGTCTCTAGCTCCGCTAGAGTAGTCGGCAAAAACAATGCCGCCGCCGCGCTAATGCCGCCGCCAATAATCACCACCTCGGGGGTCAGCACGTAGACCAGGTTGGCGATCCCCGCCCCCAGCCAGCGGCCATAGGTCTGCCAAAACGCGATCGCATCTCCATCCCCGGCATTGGCCTGCTCAAACACTGCTGCCGGGGTCAGCCCCGTTTCGCGCTGGATCGCCTGTACCGAGCAGTACTGCTCTAGGGATCCCTGGTTACCGCTATTACAGGGTGGCCCATCGGGGTTCAGGGTCATCAGCCCCAGCTCTCCGGCAGTGCCCTGGCGACCCACAAACAACTGGCCTCCGAGAATAATGGCCCCACCGACCCCCGTCCCCAGGGTGAGCATGATCACATCGGTACAGTCCCGACCGGCCCCGAGCCAGGCTTCTCCCAATCCGGCGCAGTTGGCATCGTTGGCGACAATGACGGGGCGGCCGGTCTTGGCTTCCAGCTGCTCAGCGAGGGGAACGTCGTGCCACCCGGCCAGGTTAATGGCCACCCGGGCTATGCGGCCCTGGGCATCGGCGGGGCCAGGGGTACCCACGCCAATGGCGACGGCGGATTGGTGGGGGTCGAGGGTGGCGATCGCATCGGCTATGGCGGCTATGACCGCCGCCGGGGTCGAGGGTTGGGGGGTGGGTACTGTCAGATCGGCCAGGCACTGCCCCGACTGGGCAAAGCGCCCCAGCTTGATCGCCGACCCGCCCAGATCCACACCGATGACCTGCTGTTCTGTGCTCCCCACCGTTATTCCCTGCCCTTTGAAGGATGTTTCAGAGCTATTGTCTCAGATTGCCTGGGCCTTACGGCAAGACTGGAACAGAGGGATTAGCCATCAATTCTCATAATGACGATGCCCCGATCCCTAGGAGCCTGAATCTAGCGATCATGGATCGCTGAGCCTAAGGCTCAAGCCCTAGGCTCAAAGCTTCTGTCCCCTCAAGGGGACTCCGGAGGTGGCCTAGTGCAGCGTCCAGCCTAAAAATTGGGGTTCTCGTAGATACTGTGTTGGCTCCGCCGCGTCAAGAGTGCTGCGGAGCCAACACAGTATCTACAAATTTAGGCTTGACAGACTTCAAAGTCCCTCTCCCTGGGAGAGGGATTTAGGGTGAGGGTAAACTCCGGGTTTCAAGCTAGACGAGGTTTAACTAAACTTAGTCAACAGCTTCAGTAGCCCCTGGGTACGCGGGGTCAACAGCGTGCGACGGTAGGCATCCGCCGCCTTTTTAATCGCCTCGGCCTGGGTCGGGTAGGGGTGAATCACCCCACTCAGGGCGCTCAACCCCTGCTTCGTCACCATGGCCAGGGTAATCTCGCTAATCATTTCCCCGGCGTGGCGGGCCACGATGGTGGCACCCAAAATTTTGTCAGAGCCCTGTGGGTGCAGAATTTTCACAAACCCGTCGGTCTCCCCATCCGCCAGGGCCCGATCCACGGTCGAAAACGGAATCGTGATGGTGTCAATCGCCATCCCCTGCTTTTGGGCTTCATGGACATACAGCCCCACGTGGGCAATTTCGGGGTTGGTATAGGTGACCCAGGGCATGACCAGGCTGCTGAGCTTGCTGCGGCCCAGGCCAAAGGGAGCAAACAGGGCGTTTTTAATCACAATCCGAGCGGCGGCATCGGCGGCATGGGTAAATTTCCA